>NZ_JAKMRM010000030.1:0-1329 GCF_025772105.1 Campylobacter sp. IFREMER_LSEM_CL1846
CATGATACTTAACTCATCATTGCTTTTAGTATCTTTACTTAAAATAGTATCTTTGGTTTCATGATTGATAAATTTAAAAAAGTGCAGTAGGTTGTTTTGTAAATTAACAATTCTTGAGCTTACTGCTTTGTTTATGTATATAAATACTATTAAAGCAATAGCTAAAACTACGAAAAGAGATACTATAATTATAGTTGCTATTAATTTTTCTATAGGCATTTGTATTGAGCCAACTGGAGCCATAGTCACAATAGACCAAGCATCTTGTGAGTTATCCCAAAGATCAAAAGTAGCTATTGCTGCTCTATTTTTCTTTCCATCGCTTGCGCGAGTAAAGTCAAAAACAGTATTTATTTTATCTTTTTGTAATTGTATTAATGTTTTTGCACTAGGATGAGGATTTGCTTCTGAAATACTTTTTCCTGTAAATTTAGAAACAGGACTAACTGCTATTAGACCCTCAGCACCAAGTAATAATCTTTGATCATCTTTGAAAATACTTCTTTTTGGATCTGTTAGCTCTCCTCTAAAATGCGTTAAACTTCCTAAAGCTCCAACTACACCTATAATATTTCCATTTTTAAAGATTGGAATTACAATATTGTATGCAAAAATTTCTTCACCATTGATGTTGAAAATTTGAGGTTTTCCTATTGATTCTTTTTGTGTTGATATAGCATTATTAATACTTTGTTGTTGTAAAAATGCATCATATGCTTGAACTAATTGCACGCCGCCTTCTGTTTTTAAAGAAGTATCATGAAGTAACATTAAAAATTTATGCTGATTTGTAAGTAGTTTTGGGTTGGTATTTTGATTGATTGGGGTATTAAAAAAATGAACATACATATATGCAATTTTTTCATTTGAATCAAGCACACCTTCTAAAATATTTTGCACTTCTGTATCATCAATACTATTTTCATTTGAAATAGTATTTTTTATAGTATCTTCTACTCCTAGTAAAGTTGAATAAACACTTTCTGTTGCTCCACGGACGATATTTGCATATCTAAAAGCATTAATTTGAAGTAGTTTATCTGCTTCGGTGTGTAAGATATTTGAAGCTTGTATGGAAAAAATACTTGCTAAGATTATAATACCTAGCATTACTATGGAAATTACAACTCCAACTATTTTGGTCCCTATTTTTAAATTTGAAAACAATGTATCTCCTTTATGTGTTTTTAAAAAGGATGTATTTTATCCTAAAAAAATAATTTTTTTATTTTTAATTAATTAATATTTGTTTGGTATTTCTAATAGTGGGCTTGAATGTAAAATGTAGATTTAATAGAGTATCAAAGTTAAACCCATTAAGGGTTTAAC
>NZ_JAKMRM010000031.1:0-992 GCF_025772105.1 Campylobacter sp. IFREMER_LSEM_CL1846
ACTAAATTAATAGAAGATAGTGTATATAAAGTCAATGAAATGTATGGAGTACAAACCCTAGCAGGTTTACAAGCAGGAGGGAATGTAGGAGAAACTGATATAGTTATAGAAGTAGTTCCTGATACTAAGGCTAATGTATTATTATATAGTGATAATTATGGTATTAAAAGTGCAGGGGATATTAGAGCTGGTATTAGTATGGGATTTAATTCTATATTTAATATGGGAGATTATTATAATTTTTACTTACAATCAAGCAATGAAAAACAAATCAACTATGGGGCTAGTTATACTTTCTTTTTAGGAAATTTAAAAATTACTCCAAGTGTATCAAAAGGAAATTATTCCTTGGGAGAAGATTATGAAAATGCTGGATTTTATGGTGCTTCTAGAAATTTTGGTATAGACTTTTCTTATCCTGTATGGATTAATACTAATTCATCATTTTATTTTACTTCAAGTATTTATCATAAAATACTTAGTGATACAAGTGCAGGATTTTTAACTTTTAATAAGCATTCTAATGTAGGTAGTATAGGTTTAGAAGGTTTATTTAGAAATTTTCATAACACTTTTATTTATAGTACCAAAATTAACCTAGGCAAGGTCTATGACGATGGGGTTAATTTTTTAGGCACTAATTATAAAAATAATAGTAATGGCTTTGGTTGGTTTAGAAAACTCAATGCTAGTTTGAATAATTATTATAGTATTAATGAGTATATTACTCATACTTTAAATATAAACTATCAAAAGGTATTAGGAAATTTTGAATTAGATTCTTCTGAAAGTTCATCTTTAGGTGGAGCTTATGGGGTAAGAGCTTATGATAATGGAGAGGGAGATGGAGATAATACCATAGTAGCTAACTTTGGTATAAGAATAAATATACCAAATACTAATTTTTATTTTACTCCCTTTTATGATGTAGGTTATGCTTGGTATGAAAAAGCTTCAGGGGATAGATTAGCAGATGAGCATTTTTTAGATGC
>NZ_JAKMRM010000032.1:0-668 GCF_025772105.1 Campylobacter sp. IFREMER_LSEM_CL1846
GCATGTACTTCTTCTCCTCCTTGAGCATTTATAGAATCCTTGTCAGTAATCAAAGCAATTTGTTTGTATATATATATTTCATTTGTTGTAAAATTCGTTGATTTGTGTTTTGTTTTCATATATTTAAAATGAATTTTAAAACTAACACAAGATGGATTCAATATTCCATAAAATTCCAAAGTAGCCTTACCATATGAATTAACTTGAACACGATCATGTTTTGGACTATAATCATATAAGAAAGAATGATAAATTTCAATTTCTGTATTTGGAATTAAATTACTTACCTCAAGTTTAAATTCTTGATTCAATTTTACGGTATGATCATAACCTTCATAACTAGGATAAATAATATTAGGAATATATTCTTTATCAATATAAACAATAGTATCACTAACGATTTGTCCGATAGTATTTACACTAATGATAGGATTAGCTTTAAATGGATCTTTAGAAGTAATAGTTGCTTTAGCTTCACCATTAGCATTAAATACTGCTTCTTGATTGCTTAAACTAGCGTCTCCTTTTATATTCCATGTTATTTTAGAACCTTCTTTACCACCTTTTAAAGTAACATTAGCTTGCGCATTTTCTTCAGTATATATTGTCTTATCTCCTGCAAATTTTAACTCTCTTTGATGAAGCTGAATCTTATCTAGAGGGAATTC
>NZ_JAKMRM010000033.1:0-661 GCF_025772105.1 Campylobacter sp. IFREMER_LSEM_CL1846
AGAGATGATTTTACCTTTGATTCTTTCATTAAGCTTGCTTTCTATAAAATAATCTTTTATAGTAGTTTTATTCTTTATTATATACTTACCTAATGTTCCTAAGGCTATGTTTATTTGCACACTATCTTCAAATTCTTGTTGGGGTACATAAGCTGTTGCAGCAGGATAGCCATTAACTTGGAAATAATAAGCAATGATATTAGATATATCTTGTAAATCTTGTAAGCTAAATTTTCTAGTACTAAACTCACTAATGAGTATTTGTAAATCTTCTTCTTTAATACCTAGCTTTTCAAAGCTAGTGTTTTCATTAGTGATAACAAATTTGTATTTGGTTATTACTTGTTTAGTGGTGGTAGTATTAGTTTGATTACTTGAGTTAGTAGAGTTAGTGTTAGAACTATTATTGTTTTGATTGTTAGTTTCCTCGTTAGTTTCATTTTCTTGATTGAGTTTTTCTTTTAATTCTTTCTTTTTTTCTTCAAAGTCTTTTTTAGCTTCTTGAGCTTTTTTATAATCATCTTTGGTTTTTAGATTTTCTTTGATAGCTTTGTTTTGAGGGAGGTTTCTATCAGGGGATAGTTCTATAACCTTTTCTATATCATTTTTAGCTATGGTAATACTTCCATTATTAGCATAGACTAAAGAGCTAATTGCTATA
>NZ_JAKMRM010000034.1:0-576 GCF_025772105.1 Campylobacter sp. IFREMER_LSEM_CL1846
AGCATTTAATGCAAGTAGGTTAATTTGATCAGCAATATCACCTATTATAGAAGTAACATTTTTAATCTCTTCACTTTGAGCAATAACTTCACTAGTTTTATGAGATACATTTTGCATAGAAGAAGTAATCTCTTCTAATGCTGCTGCTGTTTCTTCTAAAGAAGAAGCTTGAGAAGATGAAGAATCTGTTAAGTCTTTAACAGCACTTTGTAATTTACCACTCTCATCTGCTAATAAAGAAGCAAATTCAGATGATTGTCTTAGCATAGCTACTATTTCTTGACCTAATACATTAGTAGTTACTTCAACTCCACCTTTAGCATTTTTAACTTCAGTAGTAAAGTCTAATGCCTTATAGCTATCAAATACTCTATTGATTTCATTCATATTAGAACCAACTTTTGCTTGTAATACATCAAGCATATCATTTAATACATTTTTTAATTCTATTAATTGAGGATTAGCAGGAATTGCTGTTATTCTTGCTGTTAGATTACCACCTTCTATTTCTTTAGCTGTATCAACTGATTGTTCTACTGCTTTAGTATCTTGTTCTAATGCATTTTTAGTTTTAGT
>NZ_JAKMRM010000004.1:0-120605 GCF_025772105.1 Campylobacter sp. IFREMER_LSEM_CL1846
TAATTTTGAAGAAAAAAAATAAATAGCAAAACATGAAATAAACAATATAACAATAGAAAAAATAATTTGCTTATATGCATCTTTTAAAACCAACATTTCCAACTCATCTTGCTTTTGAGTTGCACAAGCAATATAGCTTACTTTAGCTTTTGAATTATCTATATTAGCACAAATTCCAAATCTTTCTTCTTGTGTATCAACGCTTATATATTCAAATGTTTTATAATCTCCAAATTGTTGATGATATTTTTTTATCTCTTCTATACTTGGATGTTGGGTTAAGATTAGTGATTTATTATTTGATGCAAAAGGAATAGAGCTTGTTGTATCAAAAACAAAAACATTTCCTGGAAGTTTTTCAAAGGTCTTTTGCAAAGATGTTAGCAGCAAATCAACACCTAAAACACCTATCAACTTACCATTTTTCTTGATCGGGGTAGAATAAGTAAAACTAGGTAATTTTGTAACAGAATCTTCATAAACATCGCTTATAAACACTCCATCATTTGCAATAGCCCCTTTATACCAGTCTCTAGAAGTAGCATCGTAACTTGGATCATCATAAGAAGAAACTCCACCACCTCTTTTTCTAAAATTAACTCCTTTTTTATCAGAAACAGTATCGCTTACAAGCATAGTTCCATCGGGAAAACCAACATAGACAGCTAAAGTATTTGATCCATCTTTAAAAATTTTTAAATCATCTCCTAGTATTTGCTCCATAGAATCAAAATTTAAAACTTGATTTTTTCCCAAAGAATCAATGTATTTTTTTATGGCAAGTAAAATATCTATATAACCATCAACATATCCTTCTACTTAAGTTTCTGTGATCAATAAATAATCTTCATTCGCTTGTTTACTGTTTGAAATTAAATTATTTCTACTAGAAACAAATGCCATTATAGTGATTATTGATAAAGCTAAAAAGACAATAACACCAACAACAATGGACAATTTATTTTTCACACTCATTTGTGTATTTACATTCATATATCTCCTTTTTTGTATTTAAATTGAAGTATTTTAGTAAATATATTTTATCAAAAAAATAATAAATTTTAATAAAAATTATATATTATGACAAAATATTTGTTTATTATTTAAAATAATACTCTGCTGGTTTAGTGAAGAAAAATTAGGTATATAAGCATAACCGTTGATAGGATTTATAACTATACATATATGCTGATCTTGTTTATTAGATAATCTTATAATGCAGTTATTATTAAAAGATGAGAGCTTATCATAAGGACGCATAGCATTTTTCAAAGGTGTATATAAGCGACCATAATCATCAAAAATTAAACGCGTACTTCCCTTGCAAGCACCTTCAAACAAAACTTTTGAAATACCATATGTTTTTTCTATATTATATTTTAAATTCGCCTTAGAATCATTTTGATTTATTACTCCGCTTTGTCCTGAGTTCATCAATAAGTTTGGATTAATCAAATCAACAGCTATTTCTCTGTCTTTATTGATCATATTTTTACCTATATTTGCATTACCATCACCATTTTTATCTAAAAAAATAGTATAAGTTTGTTCATTATTTGTAGCTGACTTTGAGCGTATGAAATATAATTGCCATTTGGCTTTAAACCACTCTCGTTTAGCAATGTTAAATTCTTTTACTCTAAAATCATTTTGTATTAATGCTAAATGTCTTGTGTATTTAATATCATTTAAAATTTGTTCAGCCCCTAAACGCAAATAGTCAGGTTTGTAATAAAAATACCCCATAGAAAACAATAAAGATAATATAATACAAACAAAAACTAGTTCTATTAAAGTAAAAGCTTGTTTCATTTTATATAATAATAAATTTTATGCTTACCTAAACTAACATATATCTTACTAGCTTTTTTACTAGAATGAAGTTCTAATTTACCTTTGGAAATACCATAAAATTTAAGTCTTAAAGCTAACTCTTTATCTTTAGTGAAAATATGTGTAAAATTTCGTTGTTTTAACTTTAAAGACAATTCTTTAGCAATATGATAATCATAAGCAAAATGTTTTTTTGGATCTTTTAATAAATAATAAAAACTTTGATTAAAAATAATACCAAGATAAAAAAATAGTAAAAAAACTAAAGAGCATTCTATAAAAATTTTATGTTTTAGGCGCAATTGTGGCATTCTTGAGCGATAAGAAGACATTAAATAACGAACTAATAATGGAGTACAAACTACACAAAAAGGTAAAAAGTCTTCTAAAAAAAGTCTTTGTCTTATAGAAAAAATCAAACAAAAAACAAAAGTAGTTGCACTAATAAACCATAAAAGAGGTTTATCATCTTGTAAAAGAATTCTATAAATAACATAAAAAAAATAAAGAAAAATTAAAGGTGAAAAGCAAGCTGCAAAAATACCTAAAGTATCTAAAAAATATCCTTTAGGTTTTCCACTTGCATCAAAACCATAAATACTCATTGCAATAGCAAATAAAATCAAAGAGCATGCAATAAGTAATTTATCTTTTTTATATATAGCAAAAAAGAAAAAAGATAAATATAAAATTACAAAATTTCCATCTACAAAAAGAACTAAAAAAAACAAGATATAAAATAAAAAAATTTTTTTATATTCAAACAGCACCAAAATCAAAAGCGTAAAAAATATTACTACGCTAGATTCATTGATAAGCAAAGCACTGGCTACACTACCAGGAAGTAATATAAAAAGCGCAACAGAAATAAAAGCATCAAAAGAAGTTTTGGTGTATCTTAAAGCCAAAATATACAACAAAATACAACTTAAAGAATGCAACAAAACAAACGGAAGTCTTAATCCAAAATCATTTTGTCCAAGAAGAGTAGTACCAAATCTAGCAATCATAGCAATTAAGCTATGATCGTAAAAATAAATTTGTGCTTCATTATAGCTGATAGATAAAGTGCTTACACCATATAATAAAGCACAAAAATCAAAAAATAAAACGGCTAATAAATACCTTTTCATTTTTGATTAGTCAAGTTTTACAGGCCCATTACTTGCATGAGATTGTAAAAATCTTAAAATTCTATCTTTTTCCGCATCAGTGATTTTAGCAAAACCTTGCATAGCAGATAAATATGCATCCCATTCTTCCATTAAATGTTCTTTTGGTTTATGTGCTGCGTGACAACTTGTGCAAGTATCATAATAAGTTAATTCTATCTCATCCCAAGCAAGAATTTCTTGATCGGTCAAATCTTTACTTTTAACTAAAAATTCCATTTCATTGTTTGCATTTTTAGCATTTAAAGTAAGTAAAAGATAAATTCCATCTTTGGTATAAGCAAGGCTTTTTGGATTTGACTCCACAACCTCACCTTTGACTTTAATTAAAGAGTATTCACCTTCTTCTTTTATAAGCTCCACTTTAGAGCCTTCATAAATTTGTCCTACTACTTTTTTACTAGCACTATCTAAAAGATCTACTTTTTCATTAAAAATAAACATATCTTTAGCAAACAAAGCACTAGCTAAAAAAGTTAATGTCAATATAATTTTCTTCATTTTAAGCTCCTATGATTTCTGGTGGTGTAGTTGAATTATAAGGTTTTATAACTTCTTTTAGCTTTTTAATACCCACTAAGCAAGTATTTACACTAGTTGCTTGAGCCATAGTTGAAGTTGGTCTTGAGCTTGTTAAAACATTTACATGGCCTGCATTACATCTTGGCTTGCTATCGCTTACATCTTCAGGGTCATACCAAGCACCTTCTTGGATACTAACAACTCCTTCCATGATATTATCTGTTACAAAAGCACCTGCTAAAAGTGATCCACGATCGTTATATACTTCTACAACTTCTCCGTGGGTAATACCAAGTTTTTTAGCATCATTTGTATTAATCATCACAGGCTCTCTACCTTGAATTTTATACAAATCTCTCACCCAAGTATTATCAAGTTGAGAATGCACTCTATATCTTGGATGTGGACTTACTAAATGGAAAGGATATTTTTTAACTAATTTTTCATTGCCCAGCCACTCTGCAGGTTCAAACCATGTTGGATGTGCTTTAAAATCATCTAAATTGTATTTTTCAAATTTTGGAGAATAAATTTGGATTTTTCCACTTTCTGTTGCAAGTTTATTTGCCACAGGATCGGCTCTAAATTCAGAGTGTCTTACAAAATTATAAGCTTCTTTTGGTGGTTCAAAATGGATAAAACCTTGTTTCCAAAAGTCAGCAAATTCCATATAATAAGGACAATCACTTCTTCCATAAAAACCTTCAAGCCATTGTTGTTTTGTTTTATTACCTGTAAATTTTTTATGCTCTCTCTCGCCAATTCTTTTTGCTAATTCTTCGAAAATATCATAGTCATTTCTACTTTCAAAATAAGGCTCAATTACTTTTTTCATAGCATAAACATAATCTTGAGAATAAGAGCCACCAAAGCTAATATCATCTCTTTCTAAAGTTGCAGTTGAAGGTAATACAATATCTGCCATTTTTGCCATAGGAGTCCACCAAGGCTCATGTACAATTAATGTATCAAGTGTTCTTAAAGCTTTGATAAGTTCATTTGTATTTGGATGATGGCCCAATACAGAAGCGCCCACTACATACATGAGTTTAATTTTAGGATAAGTGATTTCTTTACCTTTAAATTTAACTGTTTTACCTGGATTTAAAATAGCTTCTGAAACTCTACTTGCAGGAATATTAGTATCAAGATTATTTTTACCTTGTGGTAAACCTACTGGTAATCTTACACCTGAAAATGCTTGACCACCACCTGAATAATGCATGGAAAAACCAAATCCACCACCAGGTAAGCCTACTTGACCTATCATTGAAGCTAAAACCATTAAAGTCCAATCAGCTTGCTCACCATGGTGTGCTCTTTGCATAGCCCAGTTACCTGCTAAAAAGGTTCTATTTTTTACAAAAGTATCTGCTAATGCGGTAATAACTTTTTCTTCAACGCCGGTAATATTTGCAGCCCAAGCTGGAGTTTTATCAATACCATCAGTTTTTCCAAGCAAATAAGGTAAGAATTTGTCAAAACCATCAGTGTATTTTTCAATGAATTTTTTATCATATTTTCCACTTTTATATAAATAATTCATCATACCAAGCATTAAAGCAACATCAGTATTTGGACGAATCTTAATCCACTGGGCATTTAAAATTTCTGCTGTTTGAGTATATTGAGGATCAATAGTTATAAATTTAATTTTTGATTTGCTGTATTTTTTATAATAATCATCATTACCACGATTTGCAACTTTAAAATCAATTTGATTACATTTATAAAGATCAGCTCCCCATAAAACATAAACCTGAGTGTTTTCCAAAATAACTTCATGAGAAGTTTGTAAAGAATAAACTTCCAAATCTCCTACTATACTAGCATTTACTTTACCAGCAGCACCATTACTATAACTCACCATCAGTACCAATATGGCCACCTAAAGCGGTATTAAAAAATCTTCCTGCTACTGAGTTACAATTGTGCAATAAACCTACATGTCCCCATGCACCATAACTTGCATTAAATAAATTTTCAATAGGGGTTTCTTTTAATTTTTCCAATACAAGCTCTAAAGCTTTCTCCCAACTTACTCTTACAAAAGGTTCTTTACCTCTTAATTTAGGTCTTTTTTTACCTTCTAAAAAGCTTTTTCTAACACAAGGATACTTTACCCTAGTGTCTGAATAAGTTCTATCGATAATGGCATCAGTTATTACTGAAGGATGTTTATCAGATTTTTGTGGAGTAACTTTTACTATTTTTCCTTCTGAATTTACTTCAGCCCAAAAAGCACCAAAGTGAGTTGCATGAGGAATTTTTTTAGTATCGTAAAATTTTGTTTGTGCTGCCATTAAAGGATTAACGGAAGCAACTGCTGAAGTTGCAGCAAGACCTTTTAAGAATTTTCTTCTTGTTAAACTCATGTTTGTCCTTCCTTTTAGTTTAGTATTTAATTATATTGTATTATTTATAGCTAATAATAAACTAAATTTTAATACTCCAGAAAAAATCAATCCATTCTTTAGCTTCTTTAATATAAAATTCAGGGATTAATAATGCTGAAGTTTTGTAAAAAACACTTGCTACTTTAAGCTCTAAATGAGGAAACTTTTGACTTAAGACTCTCTTAATTTCTATCATAGTTTCGCCACTATCTATGATATCATCTACCAAAAGAACTTTTTTATATGAACTAAGATCAGGAATATTAAAAATTTTAATCGTATCTAATTTTTGAGTATCTTCATAATGGATAGAATTTAAAGAAAATAAATTTCTATTACCCATACCTTCTGCTAAAAAATGGCCCAAAGTCATACCACCTCTTGCTATAGCAAGTAAAACATCGGGATTAAATTCCTCTTTTATTTTGCGCGTAAAAGGGATAATTTCTTTTTGAAATTCTTCATAAGCATAATAATACATAATCACTTCCTATAAAAATTGTAATAAAAATACCAATAATGAAATTGCACTTAAAATGATAATTCCGAGATTAATTTTATCAAATTCTTTTTGCATAATACGCATAAATAAATACGCAATAAAACCAAAAGCAAAACCTGTTGTAATAGAATAAGTCAGCGGCATCATAATAATAATAAAAAACGCACTCACAGCTATTGCTTTATCTTTAAAATTAATATTTGCAACTTCCATAAACATTAAAACTCCAACAAGAACCAATACAGGATAAATAGAATTTGCAGGAATAGCTTTAAATACCGGTAGTAAAAATAAAGTGAAAACAAAACATATAGCAGTAACTAAAGCTGTAAGACCTGTTCTACCGCCTGCTTCAACTCCTGCTGAACTCTCCACAAATGCCGTTACAGTAGAGGTACCAACAACTGCTCCCATAGCTGAACTAACAGCATCTACTCCTAAAGTTTTTCCTAGTTTTTTATCACCTTGTTTTGGATCATCAAATATTTTTCCTCTTGAGCCTACGCCTGTGATTGTCCCTACGCTATCAAAAAGCTGAGTAACAAAAAAAGTAAGCACTATAGGAATCATACTAAGCTCTAAAGCTCCTTTAATATCAAGCTTACCAAATATTGCACTTAAGCCATTATCTCCGTTTATAACTGGCATCGACAAAAGTTGTTCTGGAAACCTAGCTCCATCAATACCAAAAATCCAAGCACACAAAGCACTTACAAAAACAGCTAAGATAAAAGCAGCTTTAATCCTCCAAGCCCAAAAAACAAAAACTAAAAACAAACCAAATAATCCAAAAAGTACTTTAGTGCTTGAAAAATCTCCCAAGCCTACTAAAGTTGCTTCGCTTTTGGTGATAATTCCCATTTGCACAAGTCCCATAAAAGCTATAAAAGTTCCAATACCCGCTGATATAGCTTTTCTTAGATCATTTGGTATGCTTTTTATAACCCAAATTCTAAAATTAGTAAAAGATAATAAAGTAAAAACAATACCTGATAAAAAAACAGCCCCCAAAGCACTTTGCCAAGGAATTTGATAAGTATTACACACGCTAAAAGTAAAATACGCATTTAATCCCATGCCTACACTCATAGCCACAGGAGTATTAGAGAAAAAAGCACTTAAAGTAGTAGCTATAATAGTTACCAAAGCGGTTGCTACGATTAAAGCTTCTAGTGGCATACCTGAATTGCTCATTATATTAGCATTAACTGGTATAATATAAATCATTGCTAAAAAGGTAGCAATACCTGCATAAATTTCAGTTTTTACATCGCTATTATGCTCTTTAAGTTTAAAAAAATCCATTTTAATCCTTAATAAATTTTTAGTTCATTATATAAACTATCTCGCTCTATTGCTATATAACCTGAACTTTGAATCATCTCTATGAAGGTTTTTAAACTTAAGCCATTTGAACTTTTTGCTCCACCTGCACTTTGTATGCTTTCTTTTTCTATGGTACCATCTAAATCATTTGCGCCAAAATCTTGAGCCACCATAGCTAAATTTATACCCATAGTTGCCCAATAAGCTTTGATATTTTTAATATTATCAAGCACTATTCTTGCTATAGCTAAAGTTTTTAAAATTTCCACCGAGCCAAGTGGCTTTTTACCTGTAATAAAACTATTATCTTGTTGCCAAACTAAAGGAATAAAAGCATTAAACCCACTTGTTTGATCTTGGAGATTTCTTAATCTTATCATGTGATTAATTCTATTTTCTCTACTTTCTATATGCCCAAATAACATAGTAGCATTACTTTGTTTGCCTTTTTCATGCCAAAGTTTGTGAATTTTTAACCAATTTTCACTACTTACCTTACCATGACAAATTCTTTTTCTAACTTCTTCATCAAAAATTTCAGCTCCACCACCTGGCATAGAATCAATACCATACTCAAGCATTTTTTCTATCACTTCTTCATAACTCATATCAAAAGCTCTACTTAAAAAATCAACCTCAGCAGCAGTTAGAGCTTTAATGTGTAAAAATGGATATTTTTCTTTAATCATTTTAAAAATTTCTAAATACCACTGCCATGATGTATTTTTATTGTGCGCTGAAACAATATGAATTTCTTTCGTATCTCTTAAAACTGTCTCATCAACTATTTTCATTATCTCTTCATGTGTCATAGTGTAAGGATTAGGATTTTTCCTATGTGCTGAAAAAGCACAAAATTTACAAGTATCTGCACATATATTTGTAGGATTAATATGTCGATTGATATTAAAATAAACCTTTTTGCCATGCAAATTAGTACGAATTTTTTGTGCATATTTAGCTAGAGTAAAAAGCTCTAAATCCCAAAGTTTATTAGCCTCTTCTTCGTTTAATCTTTCTTGATTTTCTAATTTTTCTATAATTGTTTGCATATTCTTACCATATTTTTAATTTTAAACTACAATTATAATTTTAACTTACTTAAAATTTAATACAAAGTATTTTTTGGTATGATTTTAACAAAAATTTAAAGCAAGGAATAATTTTCAAAAATGGATATGCAAAAAATTCAAAAATTAAAAAATTCTTTAAAAGACTATGAAGCATATTGTTCTAGACTTTTTTTAAAGCAAGGCTCTTTTAGCTTTTACCATTCTAAAGAGATTGATCGTTTTATAGAAGATATTTATGAACTTGTTTTAAATGATTTTTTTGATGATTTTTTTCCACATAATGACAAAATTCCTTTTTGTATTATCGCCATTAAACAATATGCTAAAATGAATTTAAGCATAAAAGAAAATATTGATTTATTGCTTATTTATAAAGATATAAAAGCTTATAATATTAAGCCTTTAATGAAAGCATTTATTACTTTTTTAAACGATATTGGTTTAAGCATTAACTATCAAATTTGTGAAATAAATGGACTTTATAATATAGCTAAAAATGAGCTTAAACAAAATATTTTACAATATCGCTATATTAGTGGCTCTAAGATTTTATTTAAACAAATCAAAGAAAAAATTTCCCAAGCTCAAGATGAGTTAAAAGAAGAATTTGCTCTAAAAATCTTGCATGAATTTAACCCTTATTATCAACCTTTAATCAAGCAAGAATTTGATATTAATAAAAATTTTGGCGGTTTAGATGAGCAACTTAATATAGAAAATTTAAATATTTTATTTAAAGATTCTCCCAAAAATTATATGCTTAATTTTATCAATGAAAAAGAATTTAGCGAATTTAAGCTTGCGAGTGATTTTTTATTTTCACTTAAATGTGCAATGAATCTTTTAGAAGGTAAAAACACAAATTTATTTTTAATACAAAATTCACAAGAACTTGCTAACTTAATGCATAAAAAAGAAAAGAAAAATTTAGATCTTAAATCCATACTCATTCAAAAAGCAATGCAAAGTATGCAAATTTGTGGAATTTATACACATTTTTTAGCAAGATGCATCCAGGAAAAACATTATAAAGAAAATAAACTTTATGAAATACAAGATAACTTTTTTACTCATTCAGATGAAAATGAAAATTTAAATTTAATACTCAATCGATTTTTAAAACTAGAAGATGAGGATTTTATTTTTGATATTAAACTAATTTTTGCATTAAAAAGAGCAAAAAATAATGATGAAAATTTGGAGTTATTTAAAGGTATATTAGAAAAAAAACATTCTTTTAGTATTTTAAAACTACTAAACAATGCAAACATTTTAAAAGATTTTTGCAAACCATTAATTCAAAGTAAATTTTTACTCGAAGAAGAAGGTATTTATAGTGCATTAGATAGAGCATTACTTTGCTTAAAATACTTTGAAGAAAAAGATTGCAAATTTGATAAAAAAACACTTCTAATAATAAAGCTTACCATACTTTTAAGTGCTATTCATGAAGAAAATGAAATTTCTTTAGCTAATATTTACAGAGCTTATGTTGGAAAATTCCAAGTTGATAATGAACTTTTAGATTTTGGCTTAAGATTATTTAAAAATTTCAATGCTTTTAAAGATATTATAGAAAAAGAAGATATTTATAATTCTACTATTGTATTAAATTTTATTTCCAAATTAAATGATACTCATACCCTAAAAACCTTACATCTTTTATCTTTTTGCAATGCTAAAGCTTTGGGTATAGAAAATCATTTTTATTATAAAAGTTTAGAAAGATTGTTTCAAAATGCACTAGAAGGTTTTGAGGATGAAAATTTAATTGATGAGAGTCAAAGAAGGGTAAAAAAAGAACAAACTCTAAAAAGAAGCAAGGCTTTTTTAGATCTTGATGAGCAAACTCAAAACAATATCACTCATATTAAATCTAATCTCTTTTTTATAAAAAATAGCTTTGAAAAAATTATTAAAATAACACAGATTGCGCAAAAAGAAAATTTTACTTTTTGGCTTGACAATCAAGATAATTTTACTCTAGAGCTTATAATGAATAGAAAAAATAATCTTGAAAATATACTCAACACTTTAAGTTCTTTAAATTTAGTCTTTATGAGTTTTTTTGAATTATTTGATGAAAAAGTTTATCTGAAATTTGAATATTCAGATATAGTAAGTGATAATCAAAAACAAAGTTTAGAAAATTTACTTAATTCTAAATTACATTTAAAAGTACAAAAAAAAGCAAAAAAACCAAACATTAAAAAAGATGAATTAAAATTAGACATGAATTATTCCAAAAGCTATGCCAAAATAACCTTAAACACAAAAGATCAAAAAGGTTTAATGGCTTATGTAATGGATGTACTTGCAAGATATGATATTATCTTAAGTGCAGCAAAAATTCAAACCATAAAAGAAAGAACGCGAAATGTTTTGATTTTGCATAAAAATGAAAGCTTGCAAGATCATAAAGATCAAATTCTTAAATCACTAATAAGCGAGTAAAAGATGTGTGGAATAGTAGGTTATATAGGAACTAAAGAAAAGAAAAAAATCATATTAGAAGGTTTAAAAGAGCTTGAATACAGAGGCTACGATAGCGCCGGTATAGCAGTAATGAAAGATGGAGAATTAGACTTTTTTAAAGCAGTTGGAAAATTAGAAAATTTAGCTAACAAAACTGCTAATTTTAATAGTGATGGATTTGGGCTTGCTATAGGCCATACGCGTTGGGCAACTCATGGAAAACCAACCGAAATAAATGCGCATCCACATTTAGGACAATACTCTTGTGTAATACATAATGGAATCATAGAAAATTACCAAGAATTAAAAACAAAACTCACACAAGAAGGTATTAATTTTCTAAGTCAAACTGACACTGAAGTTATTGTACATTTATTTGAATATCATGCGAGTAATTTAGAACCATTTGAAGCTTTTAAAAAGACCATAGCTGAACTAAAAGGTGCTTTTGCAATCTTGCTTGTGAGTAAAAAAGATCCTAATACAATTTATTTTACTAAAAATGCTGTGCCACTCATCATCGGAAAAAATGGCGATGAAAATGAATATTATTTTGCATCAAGTGATGCACCTTTAGTTTCTTTAGTGGATAAAGTAGCTTATCTTGAAGATGGAGATTATGGATATGTTAATTTAAATGAATGCAAAATTTGTCATGATCAAGCTTGTATACAACCTACTTTTGTGGCTTTAAGTCAAGATAAAAGTTATGCTCAAAAAGATGGTTATAGGTTTTTCATGGAAAAAGAAATTTATGAGCAAAGTAGAGTTTTAGGCGAAGTTTTAATGGGACGATTACAAGGTGAGCAGATTGTTTTTGAAGATATAGATGAAACTCTTTTACAAAACATAGATGAAATCACACTTTGTGCTTGTGGTACAAGCTATCATGCAGCATTAAGTGGGGCTTATTTACTTGAAAGACTTGCAAAAATTAAAACTAAAGTTGAAGTAGCAAGTGAATTTAGATACAGAGAAGCCATTATAGGTAAAAATACTCTTTTTATAGTAATCTCTCAAAGTGGTGAAACAGCTGATACACTAGAAGCTTTAAAAATAGCAAAAACACAAGGAGTTAAAACTTTAGCAATATGCAATGTGGATAATTCTAACATCGTGCGTTTGGCTGATATATCTTTACTTACTAGAGCGGGTATTGAAAAAGGCGTAGCTTCAACTAAAGCATTTGCCACTCAAGTAGCAACTTTATGGATGCTTGCAATCTATCTTGCACAAAAAGCAAATTTAGATATGAGTAAAGAAATCAAAGCTCTAAGAAGCTTGCCAAGTATAGTTAAAGTTGAACAAAACTTACATGAAAAAGTACATAGAATTTCAAAAAGATACCTACATGGCCATGGCTTTTTCTTTATAGGAAGAGATGTATTTTATCCATTAGCACTAGAAGGAGCTTTAAAACTTAAAGAAATTTCATACTTACATGCTGAAGGCTATCCAGCAGGTGAAATGAAACATGGACCTATTGCTCTAGCAGATAGTGAGCTTTTTACCGTTGCATTAATGCCGCAAAATTGTCTTTATGAAAAAACAAAATCAAATGTAGAAGAATTGGCTGCAAGGGATTCTACTTTACTTGCTATCTCTCCACTTGATTTTGATTTAAGTGATGATTTTATAAAAACTTCAAAACAAGAGCATTATATGTGCGAATTTTTCGAAATGATGGTAATCTTACAACTTCTAGCTTTAGAAGTTTCTATAAGACTTGGCAATGATGTGGATATGCCAAGAAATCTAGCAAAAAGTGTTACAGTAGAATAATATTTGTGTAGTTTTGAAAAAAACTACACCTTTTTTCAAAAATTTTATAAATACTTCTTAAATTATAAGCAAACTTTAGGGTTTATTTAGTTTAAATATCACAACTTATTTTATTACAAGGAAAGGCCATGGAATACAGAATCGAACACGATACTATGGGAGAGATAAAAGTTCCTAATGATAAATATTGGGGAGCACAAACTGAAAGAAGTTTTGAAAATTTTAAAATTGGTTGTGAGAAAATGCCAAAAGTTTTAATTTATGCTTTTGCAAATCTTAAAAAATCTTTAGCTTTAGTAAATAATAAACTTGGCAAATTAGATGATGTTAAAAAAAATGCTATCGTGCAAGCTTGTGATGAAATTGTAGCAGGAAAATTTGACGATAATTTCCCGCTAGCAATATGGCAAACAGGTTCAGGCACTCAAAGCAATATGAATATGAATGAAGTTATAGCAAACCGTGCAACTGAAATTATGGGTGGAGATTTTAGAAAAGAAAAGCTTGTTCATCCAAATGATCATGTAAATATGAGTCAAAGTTCAAATGATACTTTTCCAACTGCTATGAGTATAGTTTCGGTAGAGCAAGTAGAGAAAAAACTTATCCCTGCTTTAGATGAGCTTATTGCAACTTTTGAAAAAAAAGTAAAAGAATTTGAAGGAATTATTAAAATAGGAAGAACTCACCTTCAAGATGCTACACCACTTACCCTAGCTCAAGAATTTAGCGGATATCTTTCTATGTTACTTCACTCAAAAGAGCAAATCATCGCTTCTTTACCTACATTAAGAGAACTTGCAATAGGTGGGACAGCTGTTGGTACAGGATTGAATGCGCATCCAGAACTTAGTGAAAAAGTAAGTGAAGAATTAAGCAAGCTAATAGGCACTAAATTTGTTTCAAGTCCAAATAAATTCCATGCCCTAACAAGCCATGATGCAATTAATTTTACTCATGGAGCCATGAAAGGCTTAGCTGCAAATTTAATGAAAATAGCAAATGATATTAGATGGCTAGCAAGTGGTCCTAGATGTGGTCTTGGGGAATTAAACATACCTGAAAATGAGCCAGGAAGTTCTATCATGCCAGGCAAGGTTAATCCTACTCAATGTGAAGCTTTAACTATGGTTGCAGTGCAAGTTATGGGAAATGATGCAACTATTGGCTTTGCAGCAAGCCAAGGAAATTTCGAGCTTAATGTTTTCAAACCTGTGATTATTTATAACTTCTTGCAAAGCCTTGATTTATTAGCTGATGCTATGCATTCATTTAATATCCATTGTGCTGTTGGTATAGAGCCAAATAAAGAAAAAATAGATCATAATTTACATAATTCTTTAATGCTAGTAACTGCACTAAATCCACATATTGGCTATGAAAATGCAGCTAAAGTAGCAAAAAATGCTCATAAAAAAGGTATTTCTTTAAAAGAAAGTGCTATGGAACTTGGCTTAGTAAGCGAAGAAGACTTTGCTAAATTTGTAGATCCTACAAAAATGATAGGAGTAAAAAAATAATCAAAAGACTAGGAATAACCCTAGTCTTTTTAAGGATTTAAATGATTTATGAAAATGATTTTGTATTTATAGAAAAAGAAGATTCTCAAATTCCTTGGGTGAAAATTTTTACTAAAGAAAACTACAAAGAATTAAGTGATTGTCCAACCTTTTTGCAAAATATGCTTTTTCAGTATGTTTTAGCTTGTGAGTTAAGCCTTAGAGAATACTACAACCCAGAAAAAATCAACATAGCTTCCTTTGCAAACTATGTACCAAGAGTGCATTTTCATGTTATGGCACGTTTTAAAGAAGATGGGTTTTTTCCTGAAAGTATGTGGGGAAAACAGCAAAGAGAAATTAAGGATTTAAATTTACCTGATTTTGAAGGATTTACATCAATATTACTTAAAAAAATAAAAAATATTTATGTTTAAAAAATTTATTAATTCTAGTTATCAAGTCCTATCACATCATCTACTTAGGATTATTTTAGTACAAAAATCATATAAGTTTAAAATATGAGAAAATCAAACTATAAGCTTGATAATAATTCATCTTTGTTTTTATAAAAGGTCAAATAACTTTTTTTAAAACTCATGTTTTTATTAAAAACAGCAAATAAATTATTTAATATAACAAACTAAAATATCAAAAAAAAGAAAGGTTTAAACTATGAAGCAATTGTTATTTTTACTTACACTTTGCTCACTTGCATTTTCCACGCAATGTGAGGTTAAAATAAAGCAAATTCAAAAAGAAATAGCTTATGCTAAAAATTACAATCATCAAGAAAAAGCTTTAAGTTTAGAATTAGCCTTAAAAGAAGTTCAGGCAAATTGTGCAAAAGATCCTCTTTTTTATGATAAAAAATTAGAGGCTAAAAAACTTAAAGAGCAAGAGATAGAAAAAATCGAACAAGAGTTAAAAGAATTAAAAAAACAAAAAGATTATATGAGTAAAACAGAGTATAAAAATAAAAAACAAGCTTTAAAAGACAAAAAAGACAAAATTAAAAAAGAGATTGAAGAATATATCAACAAACTCTAATTTAATTCCAAATTTGCCACCATTTTTTATTTTGTTGTTTTAATTTTTGCATTAAAATATTTTGATTTTTTAATGCAAACTCATTTTCTCCATCAAGCTTTAACAATTCTTTAGTGCACTCTAAAGCTTGCTCATATTCTTTTAGCTCTTCTAAACACTGAATTTTTCCCACTAAAGCATCGGTATTTTCATTTACTATCTTTAAACAATCTTCATAACATTGCAATGCATCATGAAAATCACCTAAATTTCTTAAACACTCTGCCTTATAATAATGTGTCCAATTTTGACTTTCATCTAAATTTAAAGCCATATTAAGATATTTTATAGCTTCTTTAAAATCTTGCAAATATACTTTAACTGCACCCATAAAATGATAACACTCATATGATTTTGGTTCAAGCTCACTTGCTTTTTTTGCTGCTTCAAAGCTTTCATCATATTTTCCTAAAAAGCTTAAAATTTGTGCTTTTTCTATCCAATATTCCGCAACATCATCAATTATTTTTAAGCATTCATTGATATCTTTTAAAGCTTCATTGTATTTTTCAAGATTTCTTTTACATTTTGCTCTATGAAAATACGATTCATCTTCTTCTTCGTTGCTTAAAATCACACTATCATAACATTTTATCGCTTCTTCAAACATATAAAGATCTTCATAACAAAGCCCCTTATAATACTTTACGCCATTATGATTTTTATCAATTTTTAAAGCCTTATTTAAATCTTCTATAGCTTCTTCTTCTAAGCTTAAATTATATTTAGCAATTCCACGCCAAAAATAAAGCTTAAAATTATTTTTATCCACTTTATGTGCTGCATTACAATAAGCTATTAATTCTTCATAAGACTCAAGCTCTTTTGCACAATATGCTCTTTCAAATAATACATCTTTTAAATCAATATAATCTTTATATGTTTTTATAAGCTCATTATATTCATCTATAGCTTCTTGAAATCTTTCAAGCTTGCTTTTAATCCAAGCTCTTTGAGAAAGGGAATTAACAAAATCTTGGGTATTATTTTGCTTTTTATAATATTTAACAGCTAGTTCGCTATCTTTTAAAGCTTCCTCGTATTTTTCAAGATCAGATTTTAAATAAGCCCTATTAAAAAACACATCAGGATATTCTTTTTGATATTTCAAAGCTTTTTCATAACTTATCAAAGCTTCATCATATTTGTCTATTTCATATAAACTATTGCCCAAATGATAAAAACCATAAGGAACTGCGTGTTCAAGTTCTGCTAATTCTGATGGAGTAAAATCATGCTTTCTTGCTCTTTCTTGATAATATTTAGCTGCTAAATCAAAATCCTCTATAGCCTCTTCAATCATTTTTAGATTGATTTTAGTATTGCCTCTATTAATATATGCTTGGGCATATTCTTCATAAAGCTCAATTGTTTTATCATAATATTTCAAAGCTTGCTCATAATCTTCTAAATCATACAAAACTCTAGCCAATGCAAAACATGGATATTGTAAATTTTCATCTAATTCGATTGATTTTTTAAAAGCATCTATTGATAATTCTATCTTTTCTAAGTCTTTATAAATATGTCCCAAAATCAAATATGCCATTGCATTTTCATTATCTAATTCAATGGATTTTAAGCAATCTTGCAAAGCCCCCTCTAAATCATCGACTTTACGTTTATTATTAGCCCTTTTATAATACGCATCAGAAAAACTCTCATCTTGCTCAATCATCTTAGTAAAAAATTCTATAGCTTTTTGATAATCTTCTAAATTCTCATAAGCTACCCCTTGATAATAAAAAATCTGCGAAGATTCAAAACCCAAATCTTGAGACTTCTTAAAATCAAGCAAAGCTTGTTTTGGATCAACACTAAGCAGGGCAATGGCTCTAGTATAATAAGCTATATAATATTCTGGAGCTAAATCAATACAAGTTTGTAAATCTTTTAAAGCTTTTGTTTGCTCATCTAAAAGTATATAAACCCTAGCTCTGTTAAAATATGCTAAATAATATGTATTATCCAGTGCTATAGTTTTATTAAAAGCCAAAAGTGCTTCTTGTAATAAATCTAACTTAAAATTACACAAGCCCAAAAGATTAAACAAAAATACATTACTAGGATCAAATTCTACAGCTATAGTTGCATCTTCAAGCGCTTCTTGAAATTTCAAGCAATTAAATCTACAAAACGCTCTATTATGGTAAGCCTCTAAAAGCAAACGGTGTTTATCTTCATCATCTATAAAAATCATTTTACCATCTTGAGCAAGCGTAACTTCACCCTTACAAAAAGCTATAAGCTCACTTAAGACTTCATCACATTTTTCAAATTCTGAATTTTCAAAATATTCTTTAGCTAAATCTGATAACTCAGTAATTAAATTATCCAATTTTATTTCCTAGTTCTGATTTTCTTTGTTTAAACTTTTTAAAAATTCTTCTATATTATATTTTGCCCTATAAGTTTCACTCATTAAGTGAATCAAAATATCTCCCAAATCAAGTACAGTCCATTCTTCACTACTTTCTATATTTAAAAACTCTTCACCTTTACTTTTAAGATTAGTTTTTAAATCATCAATCAAAGAAAGTGCATGTCTTTCTCCCATAGTGGTAGCAATCACTACAAATTTGACAAAATAATCCTTATCTTGCATATCAAAAGTTTCTATTAAGTCTGCTTTTTTATCATCTAAAATTTGCACTATATTGTTAATTCTTTCTTGCATTGTTTTCCTTTTGCTAAATATTTTTAAATTTAGAATAATAAAGCTTAACTTCTTCTTTGATTTGCTCACAAACTTGTGATGTTTGCAAGGTTTGTCTTATAAAAGAAGAAGAGATATTTACTTTAGTATCTAAGGTTTTAAAATGTTTTGGTATAAAAATATCATCTCTTTTAGCTACAACAAATTCTACCAAATTTTGCAATCTTTCAAATTCATGCCATTTTTCAAGACTTTGTAAATGATCAGCCCCCAAAATAAGATAAAATTTAGAAATTGTATATTGTTTATACAAAAAATCAACACTTTCTATACTAGGCACAGGTCTTTGTTTTTTTATTTCAAAATCACAAATTTCAACTTTTTCCAAACCTCCCCAAATCATATCACACCATTTTAAGCGTCTTTGCTCATTTGCGGTAAATTCTTGCTTAAAAGGACTAATAAAAGTAGGCATAATAATGAGCTTATCAAGCTCTAAATTTTCTAATGCATTTAAGACTATAGCATTATGCCCTAAATGAGGCGGATCAAAACTACCGCCAAAAAGTGCGATTTTCATTAAAATTTAACCTTTTTTTAGTAGAATTTTATCTACTTAATCATAAAAAGGAAATGAAAATGGCTGTAAAAGTTGCAATAAATGGCTTTGGACGCATTGGAAGATGTGTTGCAAGAATTATCATGAAACGCGATGATATAGAACTTGTAGCGATTAATGATACTACTGATATTGAACTCACAAAATATCTTTTTAAATACGACACCGTTCATGGGGTATATGATGGTAGTGTTGAAAATGAAAATGATGATTTAATAATTGATAATAAAAAAATAAAAGTTTTAAAAAGTAGAAATGTAGCAGATTTAGACTTTGCAAAATATGGCGCACAAATTGTTTTAGAGTGTACCGGTGCACACTTAACTATGGAAAAATGTCAAGGATTTTTAGATCATGGGGTGCAAAAAGTCATCATGAGTGCACCTGCAAAAGATAAAACTCCAACCTATGTTTTAGGAGTAAATGCTCACGAATATAAAGGCGAAAATATCATCTCAAATGCAAGTTGTACCACTAACTGTCTAGGACCAATTTGTAGAGTTTTACAAGATAATTTTGGCATAGAAAAAGGTTTAATGACTACTATACATGCTTACACCAATGGTCAAAGTATTATTGATGCAAAAGCAAGAGATAAAAGAAGATCACGCGCTGCTGCGCAAAATATCATCCCTACTTCTACCGGTGCAGCAAAAGCTATGAAGCTTGTTATGCCTGAACTTGATGGAAAATTACATGGTCAAAGCATGCGTGTGCCTGTAGCTGATGTATCAACTGTGGATTTAACTGCAACTTTAAAGAAAAAAGTAAGTAAAGAAGAAATCAATGAAGCCTTTAGAAAAGCAGCTGCTAGTAATTTAAAAGGCATATTATTAGTTGATGATGAAGAAAGAGTTTCAAGTGATTTTATAACTTGTTCTTATGGTGCAATTGTAGCAAGTGATTTAACTCAAGTTATTTGTGATGATTTTGTTAAAGTGGTTGCTTGGTATGATAATGAATGGGGTTATTCTTCTCGTTTAGTAGATATGGCAGTATTTATAGCAAAGGCTTAAGATGAGTAGTATTTTATCGATTAAAGATATTGATCTTGCAAAGAAAAAAGTATTTATAAGATGTGATTTTAATGTTCCTCAAGATGAGTTTTTAAATATCACCGACGATCGTCGTATTCGCTCGGCCATCCCTACTATAAGGTATTGTTTAGATAATGGCTGTGCAGTTATTTTAGCTTCACATTTAGGGCGTCCAAAAGAAATAGCTTCAAAATACTCTTTAGAACCAGTTGCAAAAAGACTTGCACGCTTAATGGCTAAAGAAGTCATCATGGCTAAAGATGTTATAGGTGAAGATGCAAAGAAAAAAGCTAGCAAATTAAAATCAAGTGAAATCTTACTTTTAGAAAATTTACGCTTTGAAAAGGGTGAAACTAAGAATGATGAAAATTTAGCCAAAGAACTTGCTTCTATGGCTGATGTTTATATTAATGATGCTTTTGGGGTTTGTCATAGAGCCCATGCTAGCGTTGAAGCTATTACAAAATACTTTGATAATACAAACAAGGGTGCGGGATTTTTACTCCAAAAAGAAATTGAGTTTGCAAGCAATCTTATCAAACACCCTGCGCGTCCTTTTGTAGCCGTAGTAGGTGGTTCTAAAGTAAGTGGAAAATTACAAGCTTTGACTAACTTACTTCCAAAAGTAGATAAATTAATCATAGGTGGAGGTATGGCCTTTACTTTCTTAAAAGCTCAAGGTTATGATATAGGAAATTCTCTTTTAGAAGAAGATTTAATTGAAGAAGCAAATAAAATCTTACTCAAAGGTAAAAATCTAGGTGTAAAAATTTACCTTCCTGTGGATGTTACAGCAGCACAAACTTGCTCCCAAGAGACAGTGATGAAATACACCCCTGTGCAAGAAATTCCTGCAGGTTGGATGGGACTTGATATAGGTCCTGCTAGCGTAAGATTATTTAAAGAGGCACTTTCTGATGCTCAAACTATATGGTGGAATGGGCCTATGGGGGTTTTTGAAATCGATAAATTCTCAAAAGGTAGCATTAAAATGAGCCATTATATTAGTGAATCTCACGCAACAACTGTAATAGGTGGTGGCGATACTGCTGATGTTGTAGCAAGAGCTGGTGATGCTGATGAGATGACTTTCATTTCAACTGGCGGTGGAGCATCATTAGAACTTATAGAAGGAAAAGAACTTCCTGGTGTAAAACCTTTGACTATAAAGGATAATGAATGATTTTTGCAGCAAATTTAAAGTGCAATCATACAAGATCAAGCTTTGAACTTTATGCTCAAGAATTAAACCAAAACTTAAACAAAGAAGATGAAATTTTCATCTTCCCACCTAGCATAGCTTTCTTAAAAGACAATTTTTCATTTCAGCAAGGCGCGCAGAATTTCTACCCTTGTGAAAATGGAGCCTATACCGGAGAAATTGGTAAAATTCACTTAGAAGAATTTAATATCAAAAGTGTTTTAATAGGTCATTCTGAAAGAAGAGCTTTAAATGAAAATGAAAGCTTTTTAAAAGCTAAATTTGATTTTGCAAAAAATCTTGATTTTAATATCATTTATTGTATAGGCGAAAGTTTAGAAACCAAAAATACTAATAAAAGCTTAGATTTTTTAAAAAAACAAATTGAAAATATTGATTTATCTTATAAAAAACTTATCATAGCATATGAGCCTATTTATTCTATAGGCACAGGAGTTAGTGCTAATCTTGATGATATTAATACCATACTTAATTTTTTAAGAGAATTTACTAACGCTAAGCTTTTATATGGTGGAAGTGTTAATCAAAACAATATTAAAGAAATTTGTGCTTTAAAAAATTGTGATGGAGTATTAATAGGTTCAGCCGCATTAATTGCAAATGATTTTTTAAATATGATACAAATAGCCAAAGGTTAAAAAATGTCTTTAAGCAATGAAGAATTAAAAAGCATATTAGAGCATAAAATTGCTCTATTAGAAAACTCGCACAAAGAAGAGAAAAATATCTCATTAGAAGCCGTAAATTCCATCATTAAAATTTTAGGTTTGCCAAATGATTTTGGCCCTTTAGCACATAGATATTTTCAACTTCACACCCCACCTAGTCTCATATGGCTTCATTTAAGTGAATGCACAGGGTGTAGTGAGAGTTTGCTTAGAACTTCATTGCCTGACTTTTTAGATCTGATTTTTGATTTCATTTCTTTAGAATATCATGAAACCTTTATGAGTGCAAGCGGACACCAAGCAGAATCGCATTTAGAGGAAGTTTTAGAAAAAAAAGATTTTCTTTTGGCCGTTGAAGGCGGGGTTTGTGCTATAGATCCTTTTTATCTAACTATAGGAGCACATGGTGAAAATGGATATGAAATTTTACAAAAATGTGCCAAAAATGCTAAAACAATCTTTGCTATGGGAACTTGCTCAAGCTATGGAGGAATTCAAGCTGCACATCCAAACCCTACCAAAAGCATAGGAATTTCCAAAGTCTTGGAAAAAAAAGTAATCAATATACCAGGTTGTCCTCCAAGTGATGTAAATATCATCGCAGCGCTTTGCTTTTATATATTATTTGAACAAGACATGGCTTTAGATGAACAAAATAGACCTTTGGCTTTTTATGGTAAATGTTTGCATGATTTATGTGAAAGAAAAGCTAAATTTGAAGCAGGTAATTTTGCTCAAAGTTTTAACGATGAAAATATAAAACAAGGTTATTGTCTTTTTAAAGTAGGTTGTAAAGGACCTTATGCTTATAATAATTGCCCTAAGGTTAAATTTAACTCCAAAACCTCTTGGCCAGTAGCTGCAGGACATGGCTGTATTGCCTGTAGTGAAGAGAATTTTTGGGATGATTTTGGTTTTTATGAAAAACCTATGAGCAATGAATTTGCTTATAATAATTTTTCTATTATATTGGATAATAAAATAGTCCATAATAGCTCTAATAATGAGCTTAATTCAGATAATATTTTGTTAGATTTAGAAAGCGATATTAGTGGAATTTTTTATCAAAATGACACAAAGATTAATTTTTTAGACTTTAGTTTTGAAGCTAATCCTAAAGTTTTTTTAAATAATTTTGCAAAAACTAAAATGGCTATGACTTTAGTGCAAAATTACCAAGAGCAATTTAAAACATATTATAATTTTATACAAGAAAATTATAATAATGAAGGCAAAATTAGCAATAACATCTTAGATTTATTTTATTTTATATATCCTTTTATTAGCGGAAAAAAATTAAGCCATTTAGATGAGTTTTTAGATCTTGCTTTAGCTTATAAGTTCAAACATCCTAGCAAATTTGATTTTAAAACTACCATTAATGAACAAGCAAAGCTTGATATTTCTAAGTCAATGCGTATGCCTTTGATTTATATTTTAGGTGGTTTAGATAAAGAAGCTATTGCTTTTGGATTGATTTTTTCTTTAAAAGAAAATTTAAAACAGGCTTTAAAAGCATGTAAAAATATACATA
Organism: Campylobacter sp. IFREMER_LSEM_CL1846; assembly: GCF_025772105.1. Classification (NCBI taxonomy): domain Bacteria; kingdom Pseudomonadati; phylum Campylobacterota; class Epsilonproteobacteria; order Campylobacterales; family Campylobacteraceae; genus Campylobacter; species Campylobacter sp. IFREMER_LSEM_CL1846. Next base: position 23,406 of record NZ_JAKMRM010000004.1, read on the forward strand.
ACAAAAAACAAATTTTAATACACTCAAATAATGAAAAAATACTAAAATTATTTTGGGATTTAACGAGTGTTTAAAGACTTAATGATAAAATATTTATCTCCCTAGTATTTGAAATTTGCAAAGCTTAAAAACTTTGCAAATTTATTTAAGATTTAGTTATTTTGACGATATAACTTTATCTTGATTTGAAAGGAACATTATGCAAATTTCTAGCTACAACTCTCAAAATTTTTCTATGGATATAAAAACAAAAAACGGCAATCATCTTTCTTTTTCTATGTACGATAAAAAAGAAGCAAAATTAGATAAAGATGGAAATTCAGCATCTTTGAGTTTAAGAAATCAATTTGGTTTTTCGTTTTCATATAGTGGCACAAAACTTTCGCAAGAAGAAATTGAAGAAATTAAAGAAGCAGTAGCCAAAGTACAGCCTCAAATTGATGAATTTATGAAAAACTCAAGAGTAGGAACCTTAAAGCCAAAAGAGCTTATCACCACTGCGATGAAAATTGGCGATGCTCTGCCTATACCAAAAAATGAAGAGCATAAAAAAGCAACCTTGCATGAGTTATTTAATATTATGGATAAAAGTTTAAATAAAGAAATGACAAAAACTGATCTTGAAGATATTAAAAAACAGATTTTCCAAGATAGTGCTAAATTATTAGAAGAAATTTGGAAGCAATATAACAATCAAGAAAAGAAAAAAGAAGAAGAAAATAATAAAGAATTTGGATTTTACGCTTAAGAAGGAAAATAAATGCAAGTAAAAGATATTTTAAAAAGCATGCTAGAACTCCAGCAAAAATTAAATGATGATACTAATGGTATAGGATGGGAAAATGGCTATACCAAAGAAGGTAAATTAATTAGCTTTAGAAGATGCATTTATATGGAGTGTGCTGAACTTATTGACTCTTTTGCTTGGAAGCATTGGAAAAGTATACACACTCCTGCAAACTGGGATAATGTATGTATTGAAATAGTAGATATATGGCATTTTATCTTGAGTTTAATTTTAGAAGAATACAAAGAAAAACAAATTAATGATAAAAATTTCATAGCAGAAGAAGTTTCTTCTGTAAGTTTTTTTGATGATTTTTGCAAAGAAACTTCTAATCCAAATGAAGCAGATATTTATGGAATTTTAAATGATATTGAGCTTATTATCCATAAATGCAGTGGATTTGATTATGATTTAGGTGAGCTTTTAAGTGTCTATTTTATTCTAGCTAGAAAATGTGGCTTAAATTTCTTTAAACTTTACAAAACATATATTGGAAAAAATATTTTAAATCAATTCAGACAAGAAAATGGCTATAAAGAAGGCACATATAAAAAAACATGGAATGGTGTAGAAGATAATGAAGTTTTAAATCAAATTTTAAAAGAAACCTTAGATTATAAAGAAATTTACAAAAAACTTCAAAATTATTACGATGAATTAAAATGAATATTTTATATCTAAGCTTGCAAAATTTTTTTAGTAAACCTTTTTTAAAATTTTCTTTTTTGCCTTTTTTTGTTAGTTTAATTATTTTAGCCTTGCTTGTATTCTACACCTATGATATCTTTTTTTCTTATATTGAAGATGTCATTAGCGGAACTTTCATGGCTTGGTTTTTTAGCTTTTCCATAGTACAATTTTCACTTACATTTTTGAGTGCCATAGGTGGATTTTTCATAGTAGTTTTTGCCTCAGTATTTTTATCCATGCTAATTATTTCTTTTTTAACGCCTTATATAGTAAAAAAAATAAATCAAAAATACTACAACTATTTCATACAAAAAGAAGTAAATTCTTTAGAAGTTTTACTCAAAACATTTAAATTTATATTGACTTTTTGCGTATTATTTATAATCGCTACTTTTTTACTAATCATACCTTTTATAAGTATTGTGATTTATTATGGAGTTTTTTATTATTTATTTCATAAACTTTTACTCTTAGATGTATTAAGCAATGTCTTGGATAAAAATTCTTTTAATAATTTTTATAAGAACTCTTCACCTTTGAACTTTAAAATAAGTACTTTAATATTTTTTATTTTATCAAGCATTCCTTTACTTGGACTATTTTTACAAGTATTTTATGTAATTTTTTTAACTCATTTAAGTTACCAAAAGATCTTAAATTTAGAAGCTAAAAATAATGGATGAGAGAATTAAAAAATTCATTCATTCTCAAAAACTCTTAACCTTGAGCGTGCAAGATAATGATGAAATATATTGCGCAAGTTGCTATTATACTTTTGATGATAAAAATCTTGCATTGATTTTTGCTAGCGAAGAACATACTAGACACATTCAGCTTTCTTATAAAAATCCAAAAGTAGGAGTTAATATAGCACTAGATACAAATATTATCAATCTTATTAAAGGAGTGCAAATTAAAGCTATTTTTAGAAAAGCTACCGCAAAACAAGAAAAAATATATTATGAAAAATTTCCCTTTGCAAAACTTGCAAAAGCTTGTATTTTTGCTCTAAATATACAATGGGCAAAATATACCGATAATAAAATTCTACTTTCTAAAAAATTAGAATTTTTTATTTAAAAATATCCTAAAAATATAATATTTTTTAATAAAAATTAATTTTTTTATAATTTTTTAAATATTTTTTTAATAAAATCATACAAACCATCATAATCATAAAGTCAAATATTGACTTTATCAAGGAGAAAAAATGCTCTCTTCTATTAAGAAATACCTACTAGGTAATTTTTCCAACAAAATAGCTTTCTTAGTTTGTATTTTTGTTGTAGTTTTGCTATGTGTTTTAGGTTTTTTTAATTATGTTAAATCTAAATCCAATAGCCATACACTGTTAGTTCAGTTTCAACAAAAGGTTGCTTTTGATGTAAGTAAAAGATTTGATTTATACGCAAGCGATAGACGCAATGTGATCAATTCTTTAACAAAATACATCAAAGAAAATAAAAATAATCTAAATTCAACACAATATACTAGTTTATTAAATTCTATAGGAAATTCTTTGGGTTTTGATTTAACCTATGTGGGTTTTGAAGATGGAACTATATTTAGATCAAATGGCAATAATCAAACTCCAGAAAGTGGTTATGATCCTAGATCTAGAGGATGGTATAAAGAAGCCAAGGAAAAAAGAGAGTTAATTGTCACAGATCCTTACATATCATCTAGCATGCAAAAACCAACCATTTCTTATGCTAGTCCTATTATAGACAATGGAAAAGTTATAGGTGTAGTTGCTGCTGATTATGATTTGAAAAAATTCTCAGAAGAAGTTTTGGCTATAGGTAAAACACCTTATTCACATGCTGCTGTTTTAGCTGATGATGGAACTTATCTTTTTCATACCGATTCTTCCAAAATCTTAACCTCAACTAATATTAGTAAAGATATTATTTCAAATTATTTTAAAACAACTGAAGGTGCAAACAAAGGTCTTTCTAGGGATATTTTCAAAATTCAAACTAAAGAAGAAGGGATCAAAGCTTTAATTTGTAATGGTAGTATCAATCCAAAATATACTATTTGCTCTATAGCTGATTATGATTTTTACAGCGATACAGCTAAACAAACATTGATGGAACAAATTATTATTTCCTTAATTGCTATTTTTATTACTTTGATTTTTATTAGAATAATCATTTCTTATAATCTTAAGCCAATTGCTATTATATCTTCAGGCTTGCATAATTTCTTTAACTATTTAAATCATAAAGACATTCATTCACACCCTATTAAACTAAAAACTCAAGATGAATTTGGGAAAATGGCTGATGAGATTAATGAAAATATTAATATTATCAAAGAGGCTTTAAGTAAAGATGCAAAAGCTATTGAAGAATCTGTAAATGTTGCTAGAAAAATAGAAACAGGTGAGCTTAATTTACACATTAGCTCTCATGCTAACAATCCACAAATTCAAGAACTCATAGATGTTTTAAATAAAATGCTTGATACTTTACAACAAAAAATTGGTAATAATTTAAACGAAATTCAAGCGGTATTTGATAGTTATAAACAATTAGATTTTACTGCAGCTATTAATACCCCAAAAGGCGATGTTGAAAAAGCAATCAATGCCCTTGGGAATGAAATCAAAAACATGCTTTCAAAATCACTAAACCAAGGTGAGTTATTAAATCAAAAAGCCGAAGCACTCAAACAAAGTATGCATGAACTTACAAATGATGCCACACATCAAACCTCATCATTACAAGAAAGTGCAAGAGCTTTAGAGCAAATGAATTCAACTATGAGTGAAATTTCTATCAAAGCACAAGATGTAGTTAAACAAAGTAATGATATTAAAAGTGTTACCACTATGATTTCAGATATTGCTGATCAAATTAATCTACTTGCATTAAATGCAGCTATTGAAGCAGCTCGTGCAGGAGAACATGGTCGTGGCTTTGCTGTTGTTGCTGATGAAGTTAGAAACTTAGCAGAAAGAACTCAAAAGTCTTTAGGTGAGATTGAAGCTAATACTAATATCTTAGCCCAGTCTATAAATGATATGGGTGAAGCTATAAAGGAAGAAGCTAATGATATTAGCCAAATTAATGAGTCAGTGGCTACTATAGAAAAACTTACACAACAAAATTCTCAAACAGCAATACATACAAATGCTATTGCAAATGAAGTAGATTCTTTAGCACAAGATATATTAAGTGAAACAAAAAAAAGGAAATTTTAAAAGATGCCTTTTTGGCATCTAGATTTAAGAAAAAGAAGGTTTAATTTGTTCTAACCAAGCATCAATTCTACTTTCGGTTAAATCCTCATGGTTATCATTATCTAATGCAAGCCCTACAAATTTATCTCCTTCTACCGCATCACTTGATTCAAAAGTATAACCACCTGTAGAAACTGAACCTACTAAATTTGCACCTGCTGCTTTTAAAGCCTGAGCAAGTTTTCCCATAGCACTACAATATGTATCTGAGTAGCTTTCACTATCTCCCATACCAAAAACTGCAACGGTTTTTCCACTAAGATTTAAAGCTGAAAAATCAAAACTATCCCAATCATCTTGAAAATCTCCACTTCCCCAAGTAGAAGTTCCGCAGATTAATTTATCATAAGAATTGATTTTTTCTGCATTAATATCTGCAATATTTAACACATCTGAAATTCCTAATTTTTGAGCGATCATATTTGCCGCACCTTCGGTATTTCCCATAGAGCTACCATAAATTACTGCTACTGACATTTAACATCTCCTTAAAATTTGATTATTAATAGTATAGGGAACTAATTTTAGCAAAGTTTTGTTATTTTCACATAAATTATGTCTTATTTCTTTATGTTGAGTAAAATTTTTATTTCTTGGATACACAATATAAAATATTTCAAAAACATTTTTTTTGATAATTTGCAAAGCTAAATTTATATCCTTTTTATTATCTTCAAAAAAAGAAGGCATAATAGCCATTTTATCATTGATAATAATGATATTTTCTTGAATATCTACCCTTGCCTTTACATTGCTTTTACAAATTTTATCATATACAAAAGACTCAAAAGCCACCTGTGGATCTAAGATAAAATTTGATGACATAAAAACATTTTGTATTAATCTAGCTAAAGCATATTTTGGCATCTTTGCTTCAAGCTGTAATTTATTTAAATTTCCTTCTTTATATGCTTTGATGATTTTATGAGAATATGGACAAAATTGTTTTATTTTACTAAATTTAAAAACCCTTTCTGTGATCATATTTTGGATTTTTAACTCAAAAATATTTCTTAAACTAGTAGCTTTTTTTGCATAAATATAAGATATTTTTAGATCATTTTCCACCAAAGAATTATACAAATTCAAAAAAATAAAATTGATATTTTCTTGTTCTAAATCTCTAAATATTTTAGGTACCAAATCCTCTTTGTTATTAAAACCAAACATGTTATGCCTTCTTTGTACATTCATAAGTTTGATCAAGACCAAAAACCTTACAATATTCACAATATACACAACTCACACTGCGTTTAGCACAAACCAAAGGTATATTGCGTTTTTTTGCCTCTGTTTTAATTTTTTTCATGGTGTTGTGATTTAAAAAACTAGTAAGCATGACTATGCATTCAGTATTTTGTGGAATGGGTTTTCTATTTACCCTATTTTCATTTCTAGCATCCCAATGCTCTATACTTTTTGCGCCTAAATTTGTCAAAACTGCCTTAATTGGAGTAATTTCATCTGCACCTATAACCAAAACTGACATTGAGCTTTCCTTTTATAAAAATGATAATTGTTATTATAATTTATAAAAGATAAATTTTAACTGATACTCAATATCAATTTTTAAAATTATGTATTATAGGTTTGATCAAAAATATCTGCGTGTAAAATCTCTTCTAAAACCACTGTAGCATATGAACCTTTTTGCAAGAAAAATTCTAAAGTAAAATGAGCTTTTTCTTCATCATAATAACTTTTACAATCTTGCAAATAAGACCACATAAAGCGTCTTGAACCTTGCATTTTATCTTTAAACTCATATGCAAAAGAAAAAATCTCATCTTCTAATTTTTTAGCTAGACCTTCATTTGTTTCATAAGCTTTAGAGCCTATTAAAAGCCCCATAGAACTAATATCTTTTTGATTAAATCTTTCTACTTCACTTGGCAAATCTTCACATACAAAGCATTTGCCAAAAGGATAATGCCCTAAAACTTCACCTTTTAAAATCTTAAAAAACTGCTTTTGATTTTTTAAACTTTTGATTTCATCTTTATCTAAATCATAAATTTGTTTTATTTCTTTTTCACTAAAATCATTGATAAAATGTGATAATTCCACCCTTTTACTCAAATATCTGTTAAAAAGTTCGCTTTGAAAGGCAGAAATTAAAAATTCTTGTATTTTTTTATTTTTGATTTTTTTACCTTTTAAAATTTCTAGTCCTTGTAAAAAATTATCTTGAAATTTACCAAAACGCTGATATCCAAAATAATTAGCAAAACCTTGTTCTTGGATATTTTTGAAAGCTTGTTCTATTTTTAAAGCATCTACTTTTGAAACTTTTTTTAATCTTACAAAAAATGAATTTCCTTTTAAATGCCCTATTCTAAGTTTATTATCATGATAAAAACTTTCTAAAATTTTCATTTTATCATGTTTAAAATTTTTTAAGCCCTCTTCAAATTTTTTAGGCATAGAAATATATTGAAAAGTTAAGCCTTGTTTATCTTTTAAACCACTATAACCAAAATCTCTCATTTTAACACCGCTTTGCTCACTTAAAATTCTCAAAGCTTCACTAGTGCTTAGATCTTTTTTTTGTATATGTAAAATAAGATGTTCACCTTTACCACTAAATTCATACAAAGGCTTTTCTCTTACTACAAAATCATTACTATTTTTTGAAAAATACACATTTATCGGGCTGTGTTTTAAAGTATATAAGGGCTTAAAAATGATGTTCTCTTCCATAAAATTTATACCTTCCTGTTGTTGTTTTTGCAAAAATATTTAGTTTAATTCTATGTTTTTTAGCCATATTTTGTATAAATACTTTATGTTTTTTATCAAAAGCAAATAAAATTTCATACTCTTCTGCACTATTTAAGCTAAATTTATCTAATTTTTTAAGAAATTTTATACCAAGTTGATTTATAAAGAGCATTCTCGATAGATCCTTATTTAAACCATCTGAAATATCCATACTTACTCTGACTTTTTTTGCTATATCATAAAAAAATTTCTGCCTTAAATTTGGTTTTATAAAACGATGTTTAGAATGTAATTTTCCACCGCGAAATAGTATATTTAAACCTTTTAAACTCTCACCTAATTTCCCACTAAAAGCGAGCAAATCTCCCTTTTTTAAACCTTTTCTAAAAATAGCCCTTTTATTCACTTTAGAAATAATAGTTATACTAATATTAATTTTCCTATCTGCTATAGTATCTCCGCCTATAATTTGCACCCCAAATTCTTTTGCGCTATCTAGCAAGCCTTTTTGCAAAGCTTTAACTTGTTTCATTTCTAAACATTTTGGTAAAGAAAGCCCCAAAAGAGCGTATTTTGGTGTAGCATTCATAGCAATTGCATCAGAAATATTAACGAGCATAGCTTTTGCGCCAATTTGCTCTAAACTCATCCAAGATCGTTTAAAATGCACATCCTCACAAAATAAATCTTTAGAATAACAATATCCATCGATGATTGCTCCATCATCTCCGTTGATAGAATTTGCAAAAGCATTTATAATAAATTTTTCTTTATCCATGTGAATATTTTATACAAAAAGCTTTTAATTTTATATAATAATCAAATTTTTATAAGTTTAAAATGTATATAATCAAAAATAATACCAAGGATAAAAAATGCAAATAACTTTAAGAATTTTTCGTTTTGATAAAGATAGTGATTATTTAGCTTATTATAAACCATATGTTTATGATAGTAAAAATTTTAAAAGTGTTTATGATATTTTAAGTCAGATTAAAAAAGATGATATATATTTTGATTTTGAAGAAAACCCAGAAAGTTGTATTAAAGTTAATCAAGTTACCATTAGACAAAGAAGAGATTTAAGTAATATTATTGAAAGATTTGGGAAAGAACTCATCATAGAACCACTCGATACTAAAAGAGCTATTAAAGACTTGATCATGGATAAGAGTGATTTTTTAGAAAAACTTGAGCTTTTTAAAGGACTTATTGACATACATGATATAGAGCTTTACAAGCAATATGACTTTTTATATTATACAAGCGAAGTAAGAGAATTTCTACCTGAATATCTAGGAGATAGTTTCTTTATATTTGCCTATAAAATGCTACTTAAATATCCAGAAAAAACTCCACAATTTTTAAAATTGATAGCAGATGAAGAAAAAGGAATTTATTATCATACTAAATTCAAAAATTTTATTTCATCTAATGAGCTTGACTATAAATCTTACATCAAAGAATTAAAAGTTATGCTTGTAAAATCAGGTCTTGCAAGAAGTATTTTTTAAGGAATTAAAATGTATAAAATTTACACCAATAGCAATAATGATTTATTTTGTTATTTTGATATTATCAAAAATGTCTTAGATACAGTCAGTGTTGAAAGCACATTATGTGAAAAACCTTTGGGTAAAAATTATTTTATTATTGACTATGATCCTAAAGATATTTTAGATGAATATTCTAGAATGATGGATGAGAATAATATCTTAGCTTGCGAATATAGCTCTTATGAAATTATGAGTAAAATCGATAAGATTAAATACGCTCCAGAGTTTTTTTTAAAATACTTAAAAACAGAACACATTAAATATTTTTTTGATAAATTTAACATAGGTGTATATCAAGGATTTTCCTATGCTAATTGCTCTTTAGAACTTGCTAAGATTCTTAAAGCAAATATAATTGATTTTGAAAGAAAATATAAGAGTTGTGGCTATGGGTTCTTAAGTTTAAATGCGCAATTAGCTTATAAAAGTGCAGCAGCAATCATTTTAGATGCTTATGATAGTGGTTGTGATTTTTTAGTTGTAGAAGATTTTTATTCTTTTTATATGTTTGATAAGTGTTCTAAAGAATTACAAGCAATTTCAAATAGAAATTTTGAAGATTTTTATATTTTAAGTTTCGCAGAGCTTGCAAATTTAGCTCTAGGTATAGTACCATACACTTTAAAAAAACACAAATTAAAAGTGAGTTTAGTCAATGAAAATCGCTCTTGAATGCAAGGATTTAATTTTAGAAAAAACTTTAGAAATTGCTTTAAAAGATTTTTTAGTTTTAAAAAAAGATTGTGATTTTTTAGTCTGTGATGAAAAAATCAACACACAAAAGCCACAATTTATCATCAACAAAAAATCAAATTTCTTAACTCACCCTTTTAACATAGAAGAGTTGCTATGTGCTTTAAATGATTTCAATGCAAGCTTGCAAAATATTGCCTATAAAATAGCAATGCGTGAGAAAAAAATTATGAATCAAAAATGTGAAGCCATTTTAGAACAACTACGCCAAGAAAGTCATGAAAAAATCGATGCAATATTTGATCTTTATAAAACAGAGTTAAAAAATCTTATCAAAGAAGAAAATAATAATGCATAAAACACAAGAATATCAAAGCGTAAGAGATTTTTTAAAAAATTACAAAGAGGATAAAAAAACAAGCTCAAAAAAACAAGCTCAAAAAATTTACACCACTATAGAAAGTGGAATTTATAAGGGTAAAAAAATTTTACTTCCTAGCCTAGATACCACAAGAAGCACTAAAAGCATAGTAAAATCATGTGTTTTTAATGTTTTGCGTTTTTCTTTACAAGATAAGGTTTTTATAGAGGCCTTTGGAGGAAGTGCTTTGATGGCATTAGAAGCAAGAAGCAATGGTTGTTTAAAAAGTTATGCCATAGAAAAAGATAAAAAGGCTTATGAAATAGCTTTAAAAAACGCTTCTGGTGTTGATCAAAATACCCTTTGTTTTAATGATGATACTTTTAAAAAAACTCCTCAAATTATTCAAAATTCTAAAGAAGATATTATTTTATATCTTGATCCTCCATTTGATATTAGAGAAGGTTTTTTTGATATTTATGAAAAAACTTTAAAATTGATAGAAAATATACAAAATTCAAATGTAAAAATCATTATCATAGAACACCACAGCACTTTTAAAACTCCAACTAAAATACAAGATTATGAAAAAACTAAAGAAAAAAAATTTGGCTCAACTACTCTAAGTTTTTACTCCTTTATATAAATTTGGAACTTTTTTTGCTTTAATTTTATGAAAATAGCATAGATTAAAGGAAGAATCGATGAGAATATTATTATTTTGCTTGGTATTAAATCTAAGCGTTTTTGCAGCTACTATTAAAGAACTTACCAATGTAGTGGGTGTTAGAGATAACCAACTTATAGGATATGGTTTGGTTGTTGGTTTAAATGGAAGTGGAGATGGTACAAGTAGCGAATTTACTCTACAATCTATTTCAAATATGCTTCAAGGTATGAATGTAAAAGTTAGCCCAGGCGATATAAAATCAAAAAATACAGCAGCAGTAATGGTAACAGCAAAACTTCCTGCTTTTGCAAGAAGCGGAGATAAACTTGATGTAAGTGTAGCTTCTTTAGGTGATGCAAAATCTTTACAAGGTGGAACCTTACTTATGACAGCTCTAAAAGGAGTTGATGGAGAGATTTATGCAGTAGCTCAAGGTTCATTAGCTATAGGTGGACTTAGCCCAAGACCGGGTGCAGCAGGAACACACTCAACCTCAGCAAATGTTATTAATGGCGCTGTAGTAGAAAGAGAAATTCCACAAAACTTTAGTCAAAGCGAAGATTTGATTTTAAGCTTAAAAGAAGCAGATTTTAAAACAGCTAATAATATAGAAAGAGTTTTAAATACTATTTTTGACGCAGATATAGCAAAAGCTTTAGATTCTAGAACTATAAAATTAACAAAACCTGAAGAATTTTCTCATGTTGAATTTATGGCAAGAGTATTAGAACAAGATATAGCTTATACCCCAGAAAGCAAAGTAATCATTGATGAAAGAACAGGAACTATCGTTGCGGGAGTAAATATAGAAGTTGAACCTATATTAATTACTCATAAAGATATTACTATAAAAATTGATCCAAACAATACCGTAGCTTTAGGACAAAATGAAATCGATATGAAAGATGGTGGTATTTTAGACCCTGTATCTAATACTTTAAAAATCACAAACAATAAAACAACAGTAGCAAACATAGCTAGAATGTTAAATAAACTTGGAGCAGCACCAAATGATATCATAGCTATTATGCAAAATCTAAAAAGAGCTGGTGCAATCAGTGCTGAATTAGAGGTGATATGATGAGAGTTGATAATTATTTAGCGAGCAAAAATTACAGCAGTGAGCTTTATGAAAACATTACCAAGCATAATAATAGCTATAAGGCTGCTAAAAACTATGCAGATAGTGCTTTTAAAAATGATTTAACTCATATACAAGCATTAAATGATGAAGATAAAGCTTTAAAAGAACAAACCGATGCTTTTGAAGCTTTCTTAATCAAAAGTGTTTTGGATATTTCTTTAAAACAAGAAAATTCTTTATTTGGAAAAGATGCAAGTGATGAAATTTATTCATCTATGTATAATGATACTATGAGTAAAGCATTAAGTGGTGGTTTAGGTTTTTCAAAATTATTATTTGATTATTTAAAAGAAAGGCGTTAAGTTATTTTTTTAAGTGTCGATATGGTTCTTAGAGTTTTTCAATAGAACTGGAGGCTTAAAATGATAAACCCTATACATCAAAGCTATGTGGCTCAAGTTGCTACTAGCGATATAAATAAAACAGAAAACAAAGAAAATAGCAAGGCAAAAGAAACTCAAAAGGTAGAAGAAAATAAGGCATCTTTTATTGCTTCACAAATAAAGAATGGCGAGTATAAAATAGACTTGCAAGCCACTTCAAAAGCAATAGTAGATTCTTTATTATAATTTTTATCCTTTTTTGGGTTAGTGCCTAAGAAAGGATAAAAAATGGTTAAACAACACTTAGACAAAACAAATTCTATTTTAGAAAAACTCATCAATCTTACTTTAGAAGATATAGCTCAAATTCAAGCTGCTAATCACCAACATGTTAGCAAAAGCGTAGAAGAAAAAACTAAACTTGTAAATGATTTTCAAATTGCTAAAAAAAATCTTGATAAGGCTTTAGTAGAACTTAGCAATCAAGGAAACAATAAGGGTTTAGACGAACTTTTAGATGATGAAGATAAAGAAAAACTTGCTCTTTTAAAGCAAAATTTAAACACCTTACATCAAAAAAATAAAGAATATGCTAAATTGGCTCTTATTATTAAAAATTTTTACGACAATCTTTTAAATACAATGTTTGAACAAAATGGAACAAATAATGCTTATGGGGATAATAAGACAATTCCAGATTCATTATTTAAGATCAATGTTTAAAGGCTAAGTCATGGGAATTTTTGATAGTTTATATACAGGGGTTAGTGGTATAAGAGCTGCTGAACTTCAAATCAATACCACAGGTAACAATATCTCTAATGCAAATGCAGTATTTTATACTAGACAAAGAGCGGTGCAAAGTTCAGGTATGTCTCTTGATAGAGGTGGCTTACACTTAGGAACAGGTACGCAAATTGATACTATTAAAAGATTGCATGATGAGCATTCTTATTATGAGCTAAAAAACGCCACTACTCAACAAAACTATACAAATTATTTAGGACAAATTTTACAAGAAGCAAGTCAAAGATTTCCTGATATGCAAGGAACTGGTATTTTACAAGATTATAAAAATTACTATGATGCGTGGAATAACTTTGCTTCCAACCCAAGCGATGGAGCAAGTAAAATAGATCTTGTTAATAGTGCAAACACATTAGCTCAAAACATACAAAAAACATTACAAGATCTTAGCAAAATGCAACAAACCGTTAATGAGCAAATTCAACAAACCGTAGATGAGATTAATAACATTGGTCAAGAAATTGCAAATATTAATAAACAACTTGAAAATGAAGAAGTTTTACCTACCGATAATGCAAATCAACTAAGAGACAAAAGAGATGAACTTGAACTTAGACTTTCAAAGTTAGTTAATGCTGTTGCTTGGAAAGGAACAAGCTCTCAAGATAGTACTTTAGAATCTACCATGACTGATTCTGGAAGATATTATGATTTAAGTATTCAAGGTTTTAGTATAGTAAATGGCTCTAGCTTTCACCCTTTAAAATTAGATAATAACAACCCTAATGGTTTTTATCAAATTTATTATGAAGTAAATGATGAAAACCGCTATGATTTAACAAGCAAAATTTCAGGCGGACAGCTTGGTGCTCAACTTGATCTTAGAGGTAGAAATTATGATGGCAATCATGATACTTACAGCGATGGAAAATTACAAGAGTATAAAGATATGCTCAATACCTTTACAAAAACACTCATAACTCAAACTAATAATGTCTATGCTCAAGCAGCAACCGATAAAGTAAATTCAGATGATTTAAAAGGTTTAAAATCTGATACTTCTTTAATGAGTTATGATAAAAACATCCAAGCAGGAAGCTTTGACATCACAGTTTATGATGAAAAAGGTGAGCCGGTTGCTACTAGAACTATAAAAATAGATGTTAATACCACTATAGAAGATGTTATTAAACAAATCAATGCAGATGTTGATGATAATAAAGATGGTGTTAGCGGTAATGATTTAAATGATTATTTTCAAGCCTTTTATCATTATGATGGAAAAAGTGATAGTGGAAATTTCCAAATCAATGGCTTAAAAAAAGGTTATAAAATAGCTTTTAAGGACAATGGCACAAATTTCCCAGGCGCTTTAAATGTATCTTCATTTTTCAATGGTCAAGATGCAAGTAGCATTAATGTAAATTCAAGCATTAGAAATGATCCAAATAGCTTAAAAGCAAGTTCAAACGGAGTTGATGGAAATAACGATGTAGCTAATGCTATGTTGCAACTTCAAAATCAAAAAGTAAATTTTTATAATAAAGATGGTACAGTAGATACTATGACTTTAGATGGATATTATAGAAAATTTACAGGCCAAATTGCTTCAGATGCTGAAAGCAATGGCTTTGCGCATGCAACTAATATGACGGTATTTAATACAGCTTATGCAGAATATCAATCAAAAAGTGGTGTAAATACCAATGAAGAATTAGCAGCACTCATACAATATCAAGCAAGTTATGGCGCTGCAGCTAAAATCGTAACTACCGTTGATCAAATGCTTGAAACCTTACTTGGTTTAAAATCTTAATGCAAATTAAAGCTCTTTTAGATGAAGCAATTTTAAGCAAAAACACTCAAAAAGAGCTTTTCTCTCATCCTGATCCTTTACAAATTGCAAGTGTTTATAAAGATGAAAATATAGCCTTGCTTTGTGCTTTATTTGCCTATGGAAATGCTAAAAATATTGTAAATTTTTTAAATAAACTTGATTTTTCCTTGCTTGAGAAAAGCGATGAGATTATTAAAAAAGAATGTAAAAATCTAAAATACCGCTTTCAAAACTCTCAAGATATAGCTCAAATTTTTATCACACTCAAGCGCTTAAAAAATGAAGATAGTATAGAAAATATTTTTACCAAAACTTATCAAAAAGAACAAAATATCACACAAGCGATAAAAATTTTTATAGAAACAATTTACAAGCTTAATCCTTATAAAAGTTATGGTTATGAATTTTTCTTTTCAAAAGAATTTAACATTCCAAAAGGTCCTTTAAAAAGATATAATATGTATCTTAGGTGGATGGTAAGAAAAGATGAATTAGATTTAGGTTTGTTTAAAAATATCGATAAAAAAGACTTACTCATACCCTTAGATACTCATACTCATAAAGTTTCATTAAAACTTAAGCTTTTAAAGCGTAAGATTTATGATTTTAAAAGTGTTTTAGAACTTACGCAAAGTCTTAAAAAATTCGATCCTGCTGATCCTATAAAATATGATTTTGCTCTATATAGAATCGGACAAAACAAGGAAAGCTTATGGAGCTTGAATTAACTTATTATGTGATTTTATTCTTTGTTGCTGCTTTTGCAGGTTGTGTTGATGCGATTGTAGGCGGTGGTGGGCTTATTACCATACCTGCTTTATTTGCTTGTGGTATTCCTCCTCATTTAGCCCTAGCTACTAATAAACTTCAAAGTACCTTTGGATCACTCACTGCGGTTTTAGCTTATAGAAAATCTATGCATATAGAAAAGATAGCTTTGGGAATTTTATTTACTGCTATTGGAGCTGCCATTGGAACTTATGCAGTCTTACTAATAGATCAAAATGCTGTTAAAATCATTGTATTAATTTGCCTTGTTTTAATCTTTTTTTACACTATTTTCAAGCCTGATTTAGGCCATGTACATAATAAAGCTAAAATGCGCACTACAAGCTTTCAAATTATCTTTGGCTTGCTACTTGGTTTTTATGATGGTTTTTTAGGACCTGGTACTGGATCTTTTTGGATTTTTGCTTGCGTGATATTTCTTGGTTTTAGCATGAAAAATGCAAGCATTAATACTAAAATCTTAAATTTTACTAGCAATGTAGTAGCTTTAGGGGTATTTTTATACTCTTATGAGGTGCTTTGGAAAGTTGGTATTTTAATGGGTATAGGCCAAATTTTAGGTGCTTTTATAGGATCAAAACTAGTCTTAAAAACACAAGGAACTTTTATCAAAAAACTCTTTTTGATTATGGTTGCTTTAACTATAGCTAAGGTTGCTTATGATTATCTTGCTTAAATTTCTTGACTAATTTGCCACATAGGTAAAAATACACCCAAGGCTAAAACTAAAATCAAACTCGCCATAAAAATTGTCATCAAAGGCTCCAAAACACTCAAAAGCTTTTGAGTATAATTTTCTTTTTTATACTCATAAAACAAAGCAAGCTCATAAGTACTTTCATCTAATTTAGAACTTTTTAAAGCTAAATTTAACATTCTTATCACAAAAGGCTCAAAAAGCTTTGTGTTAGAAAAAGCTTGAGCTAAATCAAGTCCTGATTCAAATGAAGTCTTTATAATAAACATTTTGTTTTTAAAGAATTGATTTTCTATACCTTCACAAGCAAGTTCAAAAGCTCTTTTTATATCCACCCCTGCTTTTAATAAATATGAAAAAATTAAGAAAAAACAAAATTTATCTTGATAAAATATTATTTTTCCAAAAATGGGAGAATAAAAAAGAATTCTATGAAAAAACAAAGACTTCCTAAAAGAATAAGTAAGTATTATAAAAAATCCTATATTTAATAAAATAATCATATAAAAATGACTAAAAAAATCAGCTATAATAAAAAGAATTTGAGTGATTTTTGGCAAATCCAATTCAAGTTGTAAAAATAAAGTTTTAAATTCAGGCAAAACTAAAGTTATAAGAATAAAAAAAGCAAAAATAATACACATAAAAACGAAAAGTGGATAAGCTATAGCCTTTTTTAACTGCTTAAAACTATGAAGATTTTTTTCTTTTAAACTAATAATAATATCAAGAGCCTTATGTAAATCTTCTCTGCCATCACAAATTTTTAAAATAGCACATTCTCTAGAATTTAAAATATCTTTAAAGGCTTCATTATAAGAACTTCCATTATTGAGTTTATTATAAATTGTATTAAAAATTTTAATATTTTGTTTTTCATAGCTTGATTTTAAAAATTCTAAAATTGCTTCCTGTAAGCTTAATCCTGCCTTTAAGATCATATTTAAATCCTTAAGAATGAAAATAAGCTCTTCTTCTTTGATTTTATGTTTTATCGGTTTGAAATATTCTTCAACACTAATAATATTTACAAATGACTTTAACGCAAAATTTCTAGCTTCATATAAATTTCTAGCCCTTATTATATATTGTTTTTGCTCTTTATTTAATACATAAAAAATAACAAATTTTTTCAAAAACTAATCTTTCTTAACTCATCTATACTTGTTAAGCCA
Source organism: Campylobacter sp. IFREMER_LSEM_CL1846 (assembly GCF_025772105.1). Lineage (NCBI taxonomy): Bacteria > Pseudomonadati > Campylobacterota > Epsilonproteobacteria > Campylobacterales > Campylobacteraceae > Campylobacter > Campylobacter sp. IFREMER_LSEM_CL1846. The sequence goes on from NZ_JAKMRM010000004.1 coordinate 40,843, forward strand.
AGTTTCGCCTTTTCTAAAGCATCCATACCTAAAGTCAAAAAATCTTTTTTTAAAGCGTATGCTGAAATATTTTCATAATTTTCATTATTTTCTATCATATTTTTTAAATTATGATCTAAAAATAAAAATTCAGCTACCATCAAACGCCCTTTATATCCACTATACATACACTCAACACAACCTTTTGCTTTGTAAAATTTTCCTTCAAAAACTTGATTTTGAAAGTAAAATTTTTCCTTGTTAGGTTCTTTACATTCACATAGTTTTCTTACTAATCGTTGAGCTATAATTAAATTAAGAGAATGAGCTATTAAGTATTCTCTTGCACCCATATGCTTCATTCTAAAAATAGCTTCTATAGCGCCATTAGTGTGTAGGGTACTTAAAACTAAATGTCCGCTTAAAGAAGCTTTTAAAACTATATCCAAACTATCCTCATCTCTAATTTCACCTATCATAATCACATCAGGATCGTGTCTTAAAACTGCTCTTAAAGCTTTATGAAAATCAAATCCAGCTTTAGAATTTAAAAGAATTTGTTGAGCATATTTAAGTTTATATTCTATAGGATCTTCTAGAGTGATGATTTTTTTACTTTGTTCAATTTCATTTAAAATAGCATGCATAAAAGTACTTTTACCACTCCCTGTTGGCCCACAAAACAAAATCAGACCATAAGGTGCATTCGTGTGTATTTTCAGCTGAATTAAATTTTCTTCTTTGATAAAAAGTTTATCAAGTTTTAAAACATATCCATCTTGTTTTAAAATTCTAAACACTATGCTTTGTCCAAATAATAAAGGTATAATTGAAACTCTAAAATCATATTTTTGCTCTAAAATGATTTTAGAAAAACTCCCATCTTGAGCTTGTCTTTGTTCAGCTACATTAAGCAAAGCAATAATTTTTACATGCATCAATAAGGCTTGGTATGATTTTGCATCAAAACTATATATATATTTTAACTCCCCATCTATTCTAAATCTTATATATACTTCATTTTCTAAAGGTTCTAAATGGATATCACTTGCTCTTAAAAAACAAGCATAAGTTAAAATTAAATTCAAAAACTGCTCTAATAAAAATTCATCTTTATTTTCATCACTTTTCAAACTAAGCTCTAATCTATTAAGATGATTTTGAAATTTAATTAAAAATTTAACCCTTTCTAGCAAAAATTCAAATTGCGTAAAAACACAAAGAAAAATCTTGATAGTTTTAAAACGATATAAATTTTGTATTTTTTCTAAAACATTCTCTTCCAATGGTTTAAAGGAAGCTATATGGATATTTTCATCATCTTCATAAAAACAAAAAATATCATGTTGTTCTATTAAAGAAAAAGGCAAAATGTGAAGATATTTTTCAAAATCAAAAGTTTGATTTAAATTTAAAAATTCCATTTTATATTGAGAAGCAATTTCTTTTAAAGAATACTCACTTAAGTTTTTTAATTTTTGATGTGTATCACTCAAAATAAATCTCCAAAAGCTTTTCGTATTCTTTTTTAGCTATTAAAGCATCTTCATATCTTCCGAGTTTTATTTTAGCATTAATAAAAACAAGCCAAGCTTCTTTTTGCAATAAATCAAAATCATTGGCTTCCATAGCCCAAAAAACTGCTTGTTTGTATTCTTTATTTTGATAAAAATATTTTGCTAAATTTAAAGCATTTTCATAGTTTGGTTGATTAATGAATTTTTCATAAAATATGTTTTGATCGAAACTATTGTTTTGAATTTCTATAGCATTTAAAAAAGAAAAACATATTAAGATTTTAAAACATATCATCTTCATGCTGAAAACCTAGGTCTTTTAAACTTAAAATTTTATTATTAGTTTTTACTAAACTTGGTTTGATAATAAAAACTATTTCGCTAATATCTTCATAATTTTGTTTTCCTTGAAATAAAGCTCCAAAAAGTGGAATTTTAGATAAAATGCTTATTTCATTATGATTATTAATGGTATTTTTACTAATCAATCCGCCTAAAATTAAAGTTTGCCCATCATCAACTTCAACTACAGTAGAAAGCTTTTTTTGTATAGTATCTGGCGCTATATTTCTTGGTTTGCTTTGTCTATGATTATCAAAACTATATTTAAAATCACTCAAGCTTGGATTAATCCTAAGCATAATTTTATGATCATCTGAAATTTCAGGCAATATATTAAGTAAAATTCCTACAAAAATAGAATAATTATTATATATTTCACTAACTATTGTACCATTTTCTGTTCCTTTAGAACTTTCTTTTACTTGATAATTTATTGTATCGCCTATAGAAATAATAGCTTGCTGATTGTTTAAAGCCATAAGTTTTGGGTTAGAAAGTATAGTTGTTTTACCATTTTCTTGTAATAAATTTAAAATAGCTTTAGTTTCAATATTTGCTTTTAAGTTAATATTTCTAACACCATCTTTATTAATTATAAAATCATTATCATCACCATTAAGTTTAAAAGCAAGTTCTTGCCAATTAATTCCACTTGAATGATTTTTGTTTAAATGCACAGCAACAATACTTACATCAATTAAAACTTGTTTTTTAAGTCTTTTATTTAAGTCATCTAAATATTTTCCAACTCTTGCAAGTTCATATGGAGTTGCATTTAAAGTAATAATTCCTGCATTAGTATTGACAATAGGTTTAGTTGTATTTTCATCCAACAAAGCTTGAATTTCTTCTGAAATTTTCTCCCAAAAATCAAATTTATCAGTACTAATAACTAAATTATCTACTTCTTTATAATTATCATAATCTCCTTGTTTTGGTCTAGAATCCACTGAAGCTTTAGTAATACTTTGTCCTTCTCTAATAGAACTTATATAATGCACTTTAAAAGTTTTAACTTGTTTTCCATAAATTTTTAAAGCATTTTTATCGTATTCATAAGCAAGATTGTTTTCCACCAATAAAAGCTTAAAAATCTCTCTTAAAGACATTTTCTTTATATGTAAATAATTTTGAGCATGCATTAATTTTTCTTGAGCAAAAATATCTTTGATAATAATACTAAAATCACACTCTCTTCCGAGTTCATTTAAAATTTCAAGCAAAGAAGTTTTGTTTTCTACTCTTATATTAAAAAAATGCTGATTACACTGCATGGCAAATACATTTGTAAAAAACAAAAAATTAATACATAAAAATACTATTTTTTTCATACAAATTTACAACCATTATTTTTTCTTCCTTTTTTAATACAACTTGAGAATTTCTAATTTCAACTATTTTAAAACCATCAATATAATCGTTTAAAGCATACCACTTATCATTAATCTTAATCTTATTTGAAACAATAGCTTGCAAAGAAAAATTAGATTTTATATTTGTAGTCTTTTTAAAAAAAGGATCTTGAATTGAAATTAAATTATCAACATAACAATTTTGATTTAAAAATGGATAATTAACACCAAAAGCATTAATTACCCATAAAACAAGAAAAAAAATTCGAAACAAAATTAATTTTCATTGCTAAAATCAGCACTTGCTAAACGCTTAAGCTGTCTGTAACGACGTTGTGCCTCTGCTTTATTTTTTTCAAATAATTCTTTTGCTTGCTCAGGATTTGATTTTTTCAAAGAATTATAACGAACTTCATTCATTAAAAAGCTTTCATATAAATCCCAATCAGGTTCTTTTGAAGAAATTGTTAAAGGATTTTTACCTTCAGCTTCTAAACGCGGATCATAAATATAAGTTGGCCAATATCCACATTTTGTAGCTAACTCTGCTTGATTTCCTGAATTTCCAAGTCCACCTTTAATACCATGAGCTATACAAGGAGAATAAGCAATAATCAAAGAAGGTCCATCATAAGCTTCTGCCGCCATTACAGCTTTTAACAATTGTGCATAATTTGCATTAGAATTTACTTGAGCCACAAAAATATAACCATAAGTCATAGCAATTTGACCAAGATCTTTTTTCTGTACTGGCTTACCTGCTGCAGCAAACTGTGCTACTGAACCCGTTCTTGAAGATTTTGAGCTCTGACCACCTGTGTTAGAATACACTTCAGTATCAAGCACTAAAATATTTACATTCTCACCGCTTGCCAAAACATGATCAAGTCCACCATAACCTATATCATAAGCCCAGCCATCACCACCAAAAATCCAATGTGATTTTTTACTTAAATAGCTTTTAAGTTCTAAAATATCATTAACTGCTTTGATTTGCTTATTTTCTTCTAACAATGGAACTAATTTATCTCTTAATTCCAAAGAAACTTTAGAATCTTCTTTATTTGCAATCCACTCTTTATATAATGCAGAAAGTGCGTTAGGTACTTCTTGCATACTTTCATTCATTATGTGTTCTATTTTATGTCTTGTAGTTTCAGTTGCTATTTTCATACCAAGACCAAATTCAGCATTATCTTCAAATAAAGAATTGCCCCAAGCAGGTCCATGACCATTTTTATTGCTTTTTCTATATGGAGTTGAAGGAGCTGAGCCACCATAAATAGAACTACAACCCGTTGCATTAGCAACAATCATTCTTTCACCAAATAATCTAGTAATTAAAGTAATATAAGGAGTTTCTCCACACCCTGGACATGCTCCATGAAATTCAAATAAAGGTTGAGCAAATTGGATGCCTTTGGTATTTTCTCTATTTAAAATATTATCTTTATAACTTACTTTTTTGAATAAATAATCTGCATTTTCTTGCTCACCATGATCAAGCTCTTCACCTAGTGGTACCATCACTAAAGATTTTTCTTTGGTAGGACACTCATGCACACAAAGCTCACAACCTGTACAATCAAGCGGCGAAACTTGAATTTTGAAATTTAATTTTTGTTCTTTCACGCCTTTTGCATTTAAGCTGTGCTCTTTTACACCTGCTGGAGCATTGTTTAATTCTTCTTCATCAATCAAGAAAGGTCTGATAACTGCATGAGGGCATACTGAAGCACATTGATTACACTGAATACAATTAGTTTCTATCCATCTTGGCACCATAACACCAACGCCTCTTTTTTCATACTCAGTAGTACCATGCTCAAAACTACCATCTTCATAGCCCAAAAATGCCGAAACTGGTAAATCATCACCCTTAGCTGCATTCATAGGTTTTGCGATTTTTTCAACAAACTCAGTACCTTTATAAGCTATAGTTTCTTCTTTTGCTTCATTAGCTAAATTTACCCAAGAAGGATCAATATCAACTTTTACAAGTCCATCTGCACCTACATCAATAGCTTTATAATTCATTTCAACTATAGCATCACCTTTTTTACTATATGATTTATAAGCTAATTCTTTCATATATTTTTGCGCATCTTCAAAAGGAATGATATTAGCAAGTTTGAAAAATGCTGATTGCATAATCGTGTTTGTTCTACTACCTAGTCCTATCTCTCTAGCAAGTTTTGTAGCATTAATGATATAAAAATTAATTTCCTTTTGCGCTAAAACTCTTTTTACCGCATTTGGAATTTTTTCAATAGTTTCTTGCGCACTCCAAATACTATTTAAAAGGAAAGTTCCTCCTTTTCTAATACCTGCTAAAACATCATAAATTTCTAAATACGCAGCCACTGAGCATGCTACGAAATGTGGCGTAGAAACTAAATAAGTTGAAGTAATAGGTTTTTTAGAAAATCTTAAATGGCTTCTTGTGTAACCACCTGATTTTTTAGAATCATAAGCAAAATAAGCTTGCGCGTAAAAATCTGTTTTATCTCCTATAATTTTAATAGAGTTTTTATTTGCACCTACAGTGCCATCGGCACCAAGTCCATAAAATAAACACTCTATAGTACTTTCATCACCCAAAGAAATTTTCTCTCCCACAGGCAATGAGGTAAAGGTTACATCATCATTAATTCCTATGGTGAAACCATCTTTTGGGTTTGCTTGATTTAGATTTTCAAAAACTGCTATTAACTGAGCAGGATCCACATCTTTTGAAGAAAGTCCATATCTACCACCAACGATTAAAGGTGCTTTTTCTTTTCCATAATATGCACTTTTTAAATCCAAATAAAGTGGCTCGCCTAAACTTCCTGGCTCTTTAGTTCTATCTAAAACAGCAATTTTTTCAACACTTTGAGGCATTACATCAAATAAATATTTTAAACTAAATGGTCTATATAAATGAACTTTTAAAACCCCTACTTTTTCACCTTTGCTACTCAAATAATCTACAACTTCTTTTAAAGCTTCAGTCACTGAACCCATTGCTACAACAACACGCGTTGCATTTTTATCCCCATAATACACAAAAGGTCTGTATTCTCTTCCTGTAATTTTTGAAATTTCTTGCATATATTCATTAACAATATCAGGAACAGCTTCATAATATTTATTTGCCAACTCTCTTGTTTGAAAATAAATATCATCATTTTGAGCCGTACCTCTTGTTTTTGGATTTTCTGGATTTAGACAGGAATTTCTAAATTCCAATAAAGCCTTACGATCCAATAAGCGATCAAAATGTGCATAATCCATTACTTCAATTTTTTGGATTTCATGAGAGGTTCTAAAACCATCAAAAAAATGCATAAAAGGCACTCTACCTTTAATAGCTGCTAGGTGTGCAACACCTGCTAAATCCATACTTTCTTGCACAGAATGCGAACAAAGCATAGCAAAACCTGTTTGTCTTGCAGCATAAATATCTTGATGATCTCCAAAAATAGATAGCGCTTGAGATGCTAAAGCTCTAGCTGCCACATGAATTACTCCAGGCAAAAGTTGACCTGCAATTTTATACATATTTGGTATTTTTAGCAAAAGTCCTTGAGAAGCGGTATAAGTCGTGGTTAAAGAACCTGCTTGTAAAGACCCATGAACTGTCCCTGCTGCACCTGCTTCACTTTGCATTTCTACAACTTTAACTGGCACTCCAAAAAGATTTTTTTTGCCTTGAGAAGCCCATATGTCAGTATAATCAGCCATAGGAGAGCTTGGAGTGATAGGATAAATTCCAGCAACCTCTGTAAATGCATAAGCAGCGTAAGCTGCTGCTTCATTACCATCCATCGTTTTCATTATTTTACTCATTTAATCTATCCTTATAATTAAATAATTACTTAAAGTCAATAACTACTTTATCTTTAATTGTCTTAAACAATAATAAAAATTTTTTATTATTTATAGGTATAGAGTTTAAATGGGAAATTATCGGATATCTCTTATATATTTTATGGCTTCATAGGTATTTTTAAAAAGCGGAATTTCAAATTTAGCTAAACTTTCTTTACTTTCATAACCACTACTTACAGCCACAGGAATAATATTGGCATTTTGAGCAGCTTTTATATCTAAATGAGTATCACCTACCATAAAAGCATTTTCTTTGTTTTTAGAAAGTTTCTTCAAAGCTAATAAAATAGGCTCAGCATCTGGCTTTGGACAAGTCACATCGTCTCTACCTATAATAACTTTAAAATACTCCCCTATACCTAAATGATCAAGCAAAGGTTTAGAAAATTTAGAACTTTTAGTCGTAACAACAGCTAAATCAGCAAATAAACTAGCCTCATATACACTTTCTTTTGCCAAAGGAAGTAAAGAAGTTTGTTCTATATAGATTTTTTGATATACATTTCTATAAGCATTAATATATTCACTTGTTTTCTCTTTTGCCACACCAAGCTTTTCAAAAGCTACATCCAAAGGAAAACCTATCAAAGCCTTAATAGCTTCATGATCTCTTAAAGGCTCATTAAAAGCTTTAAAAGCAGCATCAAATCCATCTAAAATGGCACTTGTAGAATCTATCAAAGTGCCATCTAAATCAAATAAAATTGTCTTTTTTAGCAAAATTTATTCTTTAATAAAAAATTTTGCTTCAACGCGTCTATTTTGCGCACGACCTTCTTTGGTATCATTGCTTGCTTTTGGCTTTTCAAAACCATAGCCTTTAGTTACAATTTTTTCTTTAGCAACACCTGTTTTTTCAAGTTCCTTCGCTACGGCATTAGCACGCTCTAATGATAATTTTTGATTATAAGCCTTAGGACCTGTACTATCTGTATGGCCTTCTAAAATAGTATAGTATTGAGGATTTTCTTCTAAGATCTTACCCACTTCTTGAATTTTTTGAGCAAATTCTGGATTTATATTAGTCTGATCAAAACCAAAATGTCCCTCAAGGGCTATTGTTTTTTCACAACCTATATGATCAAGCAAAGCACCTTTTCTTGGTTCTGAACATGTTTTATCGATTTGTTTTACTTGTGGCTTTTCTTCAATTTGTTTTGTTTCAACATTAGGAGTTTTTGGAGCTTTATTGCCAAAATAAAAACTTAAACCAACACTAGAAATTAAATTATGTTCGCCATTGTTGAATTTAATTTGATCTCTTGCTTCAAGTCTTAAAGCTAAATCTTCTCCAAGTGCGAATTTAAAACCCGCACCATATTGAGCAAACATACCACTTTTATTTTCATAAGCCCCATGACTTAAATATTCATAACCTGTTCCTAACAATCCATATAAATACACATGATTAGCTAAATCAATTCCTTTAATAGCATTCATATAAAATCTTGAAACACTAGTATCTGTATGTGTATTATCATTTGGATTATTATATTTTGCATTATCATAATACTCTAAACCAAATTCAGCTTGATCTATCCATAAATCATCATAGTGATAGCCAAATCTTAAGCCAACTCCACCATAATTTTTAAGATCTAAATTTCCTTCTGGTGTTGTATAGTTAAAGGTCGGGGTTATTTCTATTTTGCTAGCATCAAAAGCAAATAAAACACTAGCTAAACTAACTAAGCTTATAATTTTTTTCATAACAATCCTTATAAAATAAATTGAGCGATTATATAAAAAAGAAGATTAAAATAAAATAAGCCCCTTTGGGTAAGGGGCTTAAATTTACTACAAAAAGGAGGTTTCCCTGATCGGACCTTGGAATTATAAATATTTATTCTAAACAAAAAATCCTTTGATTTTAAATAAAATAAAAATATATGAAAAAAAATATGATTTTTTTAAAAAAATAGAGAAAATGGATCCAAAATGGATCCAAAAAATATTAGCGTTTAGAGAATTGTGGGCTTCTTCTTGCTTTTCTACGACCGTATTTTTTACGCTCAACAGTTCTGCTATCTCTAGTAAGAAGTCCTTTTGGTTTTAATAATGCTCTAAAATCTGCATCCATAGCAGCTAAAGCTCTTGAAATACCATGTCTTAAAGCTTCAGCTTGAGCACTGTAACCACCGCCTAAAGTTGTTGCTTTAATGTCCATAGAAGTTTCTTGCTTAGTTACTAATAAAGGTTGAACTACTTTTAATTTTATAGCTTCATGTCCGCCAAGCCAAGTGTTTAAATCCATACCATTAACGATGATTTTACCACTACCAGCTTTTACCCAAACTTTAGCTACAGCGGTTTTTCTTTTACCTGTTGCGTATGTTGTTGCCATGATTATTTTCCTTTATTAGCAATTTGAGCAGTATGAGGATGTTCGCTACCTGCATAAATTTTTAATTTTTTAAGCATAGCTCTACCTAGGTTTGTTTTAGGTAGCATACCACGAACTGCTAATTTATATAATTTAACTGGATTTTTTTCTAATAAATCACCAAATTTTTCGCTTTTTACGCTTCCAAAATACCCTGAATGTCTGTGGTATAGTTTATCTTCTGCTTTATTTGCACCTGTGAAAACTGCTTTAGAAGCATTGATAATGATTACATAATCTCCACAATCAACATTTGGAGTATAGCAAGGTTTATTTTTACCTCTTAAAATAGTCGCTACTTCTGTTAAAAGACGACCAAAACGCTTTCCTTCAGCGTCTAAAACGATCCATTCGCGTTTTACTTCGTTTGGCTTTGTTATCTTTGTCATCATCTTACCTTTGCCAAAAATTTTTTTAAAATGAGATTATAATTATTTTAGCTTAATTAATACTTAATTTAAGAATATTTAAAGCTTAATAATACTAATTATTTAACCATCAGTTTTTATAGAAATTCAATTGTATAATTTAACTTATAATTCTATAATTTAATTTTCTGTATATAAGGTTTCATAACAATTTCAAATTTTTTCATATTTTCTATCATAAAATCTATTATCTCATTCCAATTTGCTTCATCATAGCTATCGTATTCTTTTTCAAATTTAATTCTACAAGCTCTTTTTTCATCAAGCCTTTCCCATATTAAATTTTCAAAAGTATTGTTTATTTCTTTTTCATTTTCTTTAAGTTTGTCAAATATAATTTTATTTTTATCCTTATCTTTACTATCTATATAAAGCTCTATTCTCGCACAATCTTTATTAAAAATAAATCCATATTGACAAAAACCAAAACCACTTCTAGCTGCTATCCAATTATCCTTTGATGGACTTATATTTGAAAACAATTCAAAATTTTCTTCTTTAATTTTGTTTAATAATTTATTCCAAAATTTTAATCTTATAATGTGTCTTTGTTTTTCAGAATTGTTAATTAAATTTTGTTCTTGTTCTTTCTTTGCCATTTTAATTATATAATCTTGTGCTTCTTTTATAGGTATAATTTGTTCTACATTTAAAAAACATTCTTGATTAAATTCGTATGGAGTAACTTTGAAACATTGTATATATAAACCTTGATTTATAAGCCATAAAACTGCTGAAGTTACTTCTTTTCTAAAATTTGCTGCTACCAAAATAATGCGCTGTTGTTGATTTTCTATTTTTACATCATCATAATTTTCTATACCAAAAAAATCACATAATTTTTCTTTATAATTTTCATTTTTTATATATTCTATATAAATTCTTTCTATATCACTTTTAGAAAAAGTAGAACAATAAGAAGCGTATTTAACAGCTTGCCAAGTAACATCTTTTCCACTATCATCTAGTTTATTTTCTATAATGACTAAATTTCCTTCTTTATCCAAAGCCAATAAATCAAATCTTTCTTTTGTACCATCAAAATCATCAAATTCTTTTTGAATAACAAGCAAATCCTCGCCCAAACAACTAGGATTTTTAGCTATCCATTCTTGCAAATGTTTCCTTTCTGTAAATTCTAATTCTTTAAAAGTCTTTTCAGCTAATTTTGTTATGGAATTTTCTAATTTATTTATTTTATACATTTTACACCCTCATGAAAATTTTTATCTATTTCATATAAATAAAAATATTTAATATTTTGCAATACATTCTATTTAATAATTAGGATTATGTGTTTTTTCTAAACCTCCGCTATCTCCACTTTATCCTTTAAAACATATACCAAAAAAGCCTTAGTGGAAGTCTTGGCTAAGATTTTTTCTATGGCTTCTTTGTAAAGTAAAACTTGCTTTTTATGCTCGTTTAAATTTAAACCCGTTTTATAGTCTATAATGATAGCTTCATTATCATCAAATGCAAGCATATCAAGCTGTTTTTGCTCACCTTTATAAGTGATGATTTGCTCTTTTAGTAGCTTTTTACCCACTAAAAGCGCGTTAAAGCTCTCATCTTTTAAAAGCATAGTAAGTCTTTTAAAAAGCTCATTAAAACCTTCATCATCTAAGTAAAAACGATATTTTTTATACACTATTTGCTTGCAAAATTCAAAATTACTTTTAGCGTTAAAGTCAAAATATTGCAAAAACTCATGTAAAGCCAAACCAAAATGTATTTGCGTGCTTGAAAGATGACTTTTTACTTTAACTTCTTGCAAATTTACCTTTTGAAATTCTTCAAAGCTCTCTATTTGTTCTAAATTTTCTAAAGGCTCTTTTGTTTTGACAAGCTGTTCTTCTATAATGCCTATTTGTTTTTCTTCATAGTCTTGAAAATAACTCTTAAAGGTTTTAAAACTCTCATCATTTTTTATGATAGAAAGAGAGTTTTTAGCTCTAGTAAGGGCTACATATAGACAATTTATCTCATCTTCTGCTTGAAGTTTTTCTCTTTTAGCTAAAAAGGCATTGTAATTTTGATCTTCAAGATATTTTCTAGCACTGTGTCGGTATTTTACTTCCCAACCTTGCTCTAAATCATACTCAAACATTAAAGTTTCATTATCCGGAGCTTTTTTACTAAGTCTATCAAGTACGATTAAATTTTCAAATTCAAGCCCCTTAGATTTATGCACGGTCATAATACTTACTCCATCATCTTGAGCTTGTAAAGACTTTAACTCGCATGGAGCAAATAAAAAATCAAAAAAATTATCAAAAGTACTTGCATACTCTAAATATGCAATGAGATTAACATCGCTTAAATCAAGTTTTAAAACATGTACTAGGTATTTTAAAATCTCACCTACACTGCGGTTTAAATCAAGCGTTATAAACTCAAGTTCTTTTTCTAAAATACTACTTGCAAAGTACAAACTAAACTCATCTTTAAGCACACAAGCCTTTGCATACTCAAAAAGCACTCTTACACTAATACAATCTATCAAAGCTACATTGCTTTGCGTATAAGCTTTAATGTCATTTTCTTCAAGAAATTCTTTCATTAAAGTAGCGTCTTTGTTAATCCACACCAAAATGCAAATTTCACTGAGCTTTACGCCTTTTTCTAAAAGCTTTTGGATGATCTTTAAAACTTCTTTGCCACTTGCTTCATGTAAAGAACTTTTTGGTGGGATATGATTTTGCAAAACTTCCACATATCCACCTTCTTTAATGCTTTTTTGCAAAGTAAAGCTAGGATTTAAAAAGCTATCAAAAAATTTATCTTTAAAGACTTCATTTACATAATCAACAATGATCTTTTTACTACGATAATTAGTATCTAAATGCTCTAATTTAATTTGTGGAAAGTCTTTTAAAAGCTTATCAAAAAGCTCTTTTTTACCCCCTCTAAAACCATATATGCTTTGCTTTTTATCCCCCACATAAAAAAAGCTTCTGTTTTTTTTCACTCCCTCGCCTGAAACAAGCTCAGCAATGATGGGTTTTAAAATTTGATACTGCAAAACATTAGTATCTTGAAATTCATCAATTAATAAATGCGAAATATAACCATCAAGTCTAAAATAAATCAAATCTTTGTTAGTTTCATCACTAATTAACTCATGAGTTTTTAAAGCTATATCTGAAAAAGTCAATGCATTTTGCTTAGCATTATTTTCATTTCTTGCTTCTTTAAAATGCTTCAAAAGCTTTGCAAGCATACCAATGCGATAATTTTCCATTTGAGTAAAATACTCTTTTGCGCTTTGTAAAAACTCTGCTCTTTTTTGTAAAAATTCACTATCGATGACTTTTACAAAATATTTTTTATCTAAATCACAAATAATAGGTTTAGTAAAGAAATCTTCTATGTTTTCAAATTCGAAATTTTTTTGATAGTTTTTATCTGTGCTTAAATTTCTTGCATAAGTTATAAACTCACTTAAGCTTTTTTCTAAAAAAGTTTTATTTGGAAAATGTGCATTTTGTATAGATTTTATCTCACAAGATCTTTCATACAAGCTTTCAAGATTTTGCAAAAAATCACTTTTACTTTTTGTTTGGACAATGTAATAAGCTAAAGCTCTTAATTCTTCTTTGTCTAATTTAGAAATGAAATTTTTATAACTATCTTGACTTTCTATAATGTCAAAATCACTCATAAGACCTAAATTTAAAGCAAAAGAGCGAATGATTTGTGAAAAAAAGCTGTCAAAAGTGTAGATATTAAGCTTAGATCTTAAAAACTCATCTTTGTATTTTTCTCTTAAAACTATAAGCTCATCTTTGCTTTTACCTAGCATTTTCATAAGCTCATTACACTCTGCTTTATTCTCTCCATTTTCAAGCACATCAAACTCTAAAAAAGTTTTAAAAACCCTTTCTTTCATTTCGCTTGTAGCTTTATTAGTAAAAGTAAGGGCTAAAATTTCATTAATCTTAGCTCCCATTAAAACCAAAGCTACAAAACGTACACTTAATGCAAAAGTTTTCCCACTTCCTGCACTAGCTTCCAAAGCTAAAAAAGGTTCAAAATGATAACTCAAAGCTTAAACTCCTTTTTATAAAGCATAGTATAAGGGCTGTAAATATTGTCGTTTTTTTGATTAAAAAATTCTTTTTCCAAAGGTTCTTTAGCAAGTTCATTAAGTAAATCTTTCAGTTCTTGCACGCTCTTGCTTTTAGCATTTTCATGTATGATTTTGATATTTTTAAGATCATAAAAACAAGCTTTTGTATTTAATAAGGCATTTTGATTTTCTAATAAAAACTTATAAAAAGCAAGTTGATAAGACTTTTCATCTGCCTTGCCACTTTTATAATCTATAATCAATCTTTCATTGCCATTATTATCTACTCTATCTAAAAAGCCTATGGCGTGAATTTTCACTCCATTTTCTGCAATAAATTCTTTTCTTGGTGGATTAAATTCGCATTTTTCTACCACATAACCTTGCTTAAAATGCTCATTTTCAAGTGTTTGGAATTCTTTAAATATAGTTTGTATTAAAGCTAAATTTAGCGCATCAACTCGGTATTGTTTAATGCTTTTTACCACTTGCATAAAAACTTCATAATCAAAATGATTTTTAGATTTTTGTGTATAATAAAGTTCTAAAGCCTTATGGATAAAACTCCCCAACTCATTTGCTCTAAGTGTATCGTCTAAAGTCTTTGGCTCTTTTAATCTTAAAACATATTTATAATAATAATCCAAACCATAATGCACAAGAAGATGAAATCTTGAAAAAGAAAGATCGTTTTGAAAATAATCGTGCTTTGCTTTAATACTTACAATAGGCTCAAGATTAAAAGTACATGGATAAGTTTGAAAATATTTCACATAAGCATTATTACTATAAGTCTTGTCTTCATAAAATGGAAGTTCAAGTTCGTTTAAAAATCTTGATTTGATTTTTTCTTCATTTTCCACATAAGAAATTCCAACTAATTTTGCCTTGGCTATTAAAGTATAATAATAATGTCTTTGTAAATTTTCTCTTTGAGCATGAGTGATAAGTCCTGCTTTTTTGCGAATTTCATTATTTAAAAATAACTCGCTTGAAACTCTTTTTGGGATAAATTCATCATTAAAATCGACTATAATCACCCCGTCATATCTAAGTCCCCTACTTTCTAAAAGCCCCATTACAGTAACTTCACCACCACCAACACTGCTTAATTTTATACCATCAATTTGCATGAAAAATAATTCTAAAATTTGCACAAAGCTTAACTCGTGTGTTTTTATAAGCTCTTTGATAAAAATAAGCTCTTGATGTATATAATTTTTTAATTCCTCATCACTATCTTCTAGCAAATTAAAAATAAAATTCTCAAAAAAATCATAAGAAATATTTTCATCAAAAAGATTTTTAAACTCTGTAAAATCAACACTAGAAGAAAAAAAGTGTAAATTACACAAATGTTTGTTTAAATTACACCTTTCATAAAATTCTTCACTTTCTTCATACTCAAACTCATCATCTTTAGCACTTTCATACAAAGACTTTAATCTATGATAAAAAAGTGTATTTTTAATACTTTCTCCACTTGCATAATTTAAAACATTGTTTTTATCATAAAGTCTTAAAATATCTACAAAATTCTCATCAGGTGTAATCACTACAATATCTTTTGCACTTATACCGGATTTTAAAAAAGAATTAATTTTTTCAAAAACAAAAGCAGCTTGCAAAGATCTTAAATGAAAACTTTTATAACTAATTTTACTTTCTTTAAAAAAGCACTCTTCTTTTAAAATTGTTTTTTGATTTAAATCAAACAAATAAGCATAATTTGCCTTAAGAGAAAGTCCTTGTAAAAAGCTAAGAGTATTTAAAAAATCTTTATTAAATTTAGTGCAATTAAACTGCACTTTAAGAGGAATTGTTTCCTTAACTTTTAACAAAAGCTCTACTTCAAAGGCATTTAAAAAACCTTGAAAATCAAAAATAATCTCATCATAATTTTTTAAAAAATCGCTATTAATTTCATAATCTAGTGGCAAAGAAATATCATCATATAAATTTTGCTCTTTTAATAAAGTAAGATAATTTTTAAAAAGCTCTTCTAAAATTTGCAAATGCTCATCATATTGAGCATAAGCATCATGAAATTTTAATGAGTTGATATCTTTTTTTTCCAAACTAAGCTCTTTAAAGAAACTAAATAAATAAGCATTGTTTTTTAAGAAAGCAAAAAAATTATTCGGTATTTTTAAACTTTGCTCTAAATTTTTAGTTTGCTCGCAAGCCTTTTTCATCAAAAGCAAACACTCATAATGAGTTGCTTGAAAATGTGGAGAAAAAACTAATTTTTGCATAAATTCAGCTATACTCATAGCCGGTTCTACTAAACTATCAATCTGTAGTTTTTTCTCATAATATTTTCTTAAAGCCCTTAGTGAGCTAAATACAAAAAGCTTCATTATCTAGTTTGTAAAAAGAATTTAAAAAATCCTACACTATTTTCATCTTGAGTGATTTTTAAAAGTATTTGCCAAACACCTTTTTCTTTGATATTAAAATCAAACACCAAATCACTTCCTTCTAATCTTACTTGCAAATTCTCATCATTTACATTTGTATGTGGACGCGAAAGTAAAGTTTGGATTTGAAGCTTACTTAAATCATAATCTTTTAAATTTTCAATTGCAATCCTAAGCTCATTTTGCCCTTCATTGATATAATAAACTTGATTTTTCTTACGCATAAGGCTTTCTTTGTCTTTAATGCTTAGCTTAAAATTTTCATCAAAAGTCTTTTGTCTGTTTTGAATTTCATTATAATTTAACTCTACATTTTGATAAGAATCAAAATAAAAATTATCTTCATACACAGGAGCCTTGCTTGCAATAAAAATCGTAACAATACAAGCTATAACAATAAGCCCCAAAGAAATCAAAATACCATAAGGCCAAAATGTTTTCTTATTTTCCATTTTTATTTTCTCCTTTTGATTTTTCTTTGAACTAGCATTAAAATTGCAACACATAAAAATCCATAGATTAAAATTCTCATGATATTTAAAGTATCACGATTTGAATTTCCATAAAAAGGTTTTATATTAAAATAATTTGCTACTTGATCGGCTATATCTGCATAACCATTTAAAATAGCTGCATTATAAATATCTTTTTGTTTAGGATTTGCAAGTATAGGTAAAATTGTTCCTTTTTCAGGATAAGGACTCAAAACACCTTCTTTATCAAAAAAAGCCAAAGCATCATCGCTTGCAAGTATATCTACCTTATGTGAAGCTTTAGAAAATACAAGTAAAATATATGGTTTACTTAAATTAGCTTCATAATTTTTTAAACTTTCAAAATCTTTTTTATCACTTAATGCTAAAGCGATATTTACTCCAGTTAATTCATAAATTTGTCTAGAACTTGTAGTGATATTTTGTTCTATCGCAGTGTTTAAGATATTATCATTTAACAATATTTCAGCATGTAAAAAATTAGCAAAACAAATAAAAATGGCGGCTAAAAAACCGCCTTTAAATATATTTTTCATCCTATAAAAAGATGATTTGCAGTTAAAACCGACCAAGCAGTGATTCCAGCCGCTACAACTAAACCGGCTATAATTAAATACTCAAGAACTTTTGCCATAATCATTCCTTTATAATGATATGTTCTTCTCTTTTAGAGTCAAACATTTTAATTTGTTCTGCATTTTCTATTTTATAAGGTTTTTGCATAACATCTTGTTGTGTTTTTAGACCCAAAATAGTTAATCCTGCTAAAATCGATAATAATAAAATAGTTGCTATTAACATTCCGCTAACGCCTGAAAGTGAAAATACACATCTGTTTGAATTTTCCATTATTCGCCCCTTGAAAGAGAAATCACATATTCGCCAACTGCTTCTTTTTGAAGCTCATTTAACAAGCCATTGTTAAAATGAGGCATTACACCTATACTACCTGCTTTACCACGATTTAAAACATCTACTACAAATTCTGCACTACCATATTTTGTTAAATCTGGAGCCACTAATTGACCATCAATAGTTCCTTTTCCATCTTCACCATGACATACTGTACAAGTGACAAATAATTCTTTTCCTTTTGCTACAAGTTGAGGATTTTCAGTTTTTTTAATTGCTGAAATTTCAGAAGCAACATAAGCAGCAATTGCAGGAATATCAGCTTCATCTATACCATTATCTGCTGCACTTAACATCTCACCCATAGGATAATTTAAGCCCTTAGAACCTTTAGTAATTACTTCTATAAGTCCCTCTTCTGAACCCCAAACATTAAGATTTTGAGCTTTTCCATTGATACCATCGCCTGTAATACCATGACAAGAAGAGCATTGAACTAAAAAGATATTTTTACCCATTTCTTGCTTATCTTCATTGCTTAAATTTGCAAATTTTTGTGCAAATTTCTCATTATGCGCTTGCACTTCTTTATTATATTGACCAATTTGAGAATAACTATTTAAAGGATACCCCCAAAGAAAATACCATATACACCATACTATAGCTAAGAAAAATACCACAGCCCAGCCAAGTGGTATAGGATTTTTATATTCACCTATACCATCCCAACTATGTTCACTTAGCTCACCCTGACTTTTTTCTTCTTTCATACTTTTAAACAATTTTCCTACCACAACAAGCGTAATCAATATGATAAGAATTGCTCCAATAAAAGATAATAAATTAACATTATCTTGTAAGTTCAACCATTGCATTAAGCACTCCTTTTATTTTGCTCTAAAACACGATCACCAATTTCATCATGTAATACTAAATCAGCATATTTTTCATAGTTTCTTCTACCTGTTTTTTCAGATCTATACAAATGAAACCAATAAGAATACAAAACTACCACTAAGAATACTACAAGGGCAAAAAAGCCATAAGCTTGCAACTCTCTTATTAGTTCTAAATCCATAATTTTTCCTATTTCAAACTATTAAGATACGCAATCAAAGCGACAATTTCTCTAATTTCACCTCTAGCAAACGCATCTTTAACATCTTGATTTTTCATTTGATCTACTATAACTTGGGCTTCTGCTTTAACTTCTGCTTGAGCTTCTTCCCAAGTACCAAGTTTTGTACCATTTTCAACATCATAAGGAACATTGAAAACTTTTTTTACAGTTAGTGCTTCTGCATAAGCTGTTTCTATATTTGCATTATTGCTAAACATATGTTTGTAAGCTGGCATAATAGAACCAGGAACAACTGAAACTGGATCCCACATGTGATTTTCATGCCAATCTGTAGTTCTAAAATTACCTATACGCAATAAATCAGGTCCAGTTCTTTTTGAACCCCATAAAAATGGTCTATCATAAGCATATTCACCGCTAACTGAATACATACCATAACGATCTGTTTCTGATTTAAAAGGACGAATAAGTTGTGAATGACATGCATTGCAACTTTCTTTAATATAAGCATGGCGTCCTGCAAGTTGTAAAACCGTATAAGGCTTTTTACCTTCAATTGGTCTTGCATTTTGAGCAAAATCAGGTAAAACTTCCACAATACCTGCATATGCGATCACTATAAATACTGCCACAGCAAAAAAGAATGGATTTTTTTCTAACCAACTAAACATATTTTTCCTCCTTATGCTGCCATAGGTGAAGCACTTTTTGGCTCTTTATCAAGCACTCTACCCACTGAAATTGATTTATAAATATTATAAACAAACATGAAAAATCCTACTAAGTACAACAAGCCACCTACAGCTCTAATCCAATAATAAGGAATAATAGCTTCAACAGTATCAATGAAAGTATAAAGTAAGTTACCATACTCATCTGTAGCTCTCCACATCATACCTTGAGTAATACCTGCTATCCACATAGAACTAAAGTACAATACTATACCTGTAGTTTGGATCCAAAATTGAGCTTCCATTAGCGATTTACTATATAATTCTCTTTTAAACATTCTAGGCACCATGTGATAAAGTGCAGCCATAGTCATAAAGCCAACCCAACCTAAAGTACCATCATGAACATGTCCTGGAATCCAATCTGTAAAGTGTGCTAATGCATTAACTGATTTAATAGAAAGAATAGGTCCTTCCAAAGTTGAGAACATATAGAAAGTTGAAGCTAAAATCATAAATTTGATTAATGGACTTTCTCTTAATTGACTCCACTCACCTTTCATAGTAAGTAAGATATTAATTGCTGAACCCCAAGAAGGTAAAATAAGAACGATTGAAAAAACTGAACCCATAGTTTGCATCCAATCAGGCACTGTAGAATAAATCAAGTGGTGTCCACCTGCCCATAAATAAACAAACATTAAGCCCCAAAATGCAAATAAAGATAATTTGTATGAGAAAATTGGTTGTCCACTTTCTTTTGGTAGAAAATAATAAATTTGAGCGATGATACCAACAGTGAATACAAATGCAACTGCATTGTGTCCATACCACCATTGAACTAATGCATCATTTGTCCCTGCATACATAGAAACACTATGCCACCAATCACCCATTCCACTCACAAAATAAGTAGGCACAGCCATATTGTTAAATAAATAAAGCATTGCTATACCTAGGAAAGTAGCTATATAATACCAAAGTGAAACATATAAAGTTTTTTCACGGCGAATTCCAATAAGCCCAAAAATACTTACACCCCATAAAACCCAAACTAAAACTACCAATATATCAAGTGGCCATTCAAGCTCTGCGTATTCCTTTGAAGTGCTAACACCTGCAAACAAAGTAATAACAGCTATAATCATAGTGATCATGTAAAGCCAAAAATGCAATTTACCAATGAACATTAAAAAACTTGATTCTGCCATACTAACTTTTAGCACACGCTGACCAATATAATACCAAGTAGCCCAAATTCCTGAGAGCATAAAACCAAAAATTACACCTGAAGTGTGCAATGGTCTAAGTCTTGAAAAAGTACCATACTCACCGGCTAAATAATTTAAATCCGGATAAGCCATCTGAAAGGCAATAAGCGTTCCAATAGCCATACCAATAACACCAAACAATAAGGTAGCAAACATAAAATATTTAGCAACCGTATAGTCATAGTTTAATGCATTTCCTGGGTGCATTTCCTCTCCTTAAGTTTTTTTCTGCAATTATGCGATCTTTATATTATACGATACTTAATATCTTTTTTAGCTTAAACTATGTCTAATTATTTATTATTTATTAATAAATTATCGCGTAAAAACAAAGCCTATATAAGAAAAATACACACCATAACAAAAAATTAAAATATAGGAAATTAAACTAGCTATTTTTTGAAATTTTTCATTTAATGTTTTAGAAAAATACGCAAGAAATATCAATGCTGGTAAAGTTGAAAAACCAAAAACAAGCATAATTAAAGCCGACAAATACACACTTTGCATACTCATTCCAAAGGCTATATAAAAATACACCAAACCACAAGGCATAAAGCCATTTAAAAATCCTAAAAAAAGAGTACTCTTGAAAGATTTTTGTTGAATCAATCTAGAGATGTTTTTTTTAATTACGCATTCAAAAAATAAAGAATTTTCAAAAAAACTTAGAAATTTTCCTTTAAAAATCAAAGCAAGTGCTAATGCTATCATAAAAATTCCAATTATAAAAAACATTATGCCTTTTGAAAATTCACTAAATGAAAGCAAGCTTCCAAAAACTCCAAAAAATATACCCAAGCAAACATAAGCAAAAATTCGAGATAGATGATATGAGAAAATTAAAAGAAAAAAAGGGAGTTTAATTTGCTTTGAAAGCTGAGTATAAGCTAAAACAAAACCTCCACACATTCCATAACAATGCCCAAAACTAGAAAGAAAAGCTATACTTGCTAAAGCAATAAAATCTAAACTCACAAAAGCTCTAAAAATTCTTTAAAAATATACTTGCTCTCATGTGGCCCCGAAGAACTTTCTGGGTGATGTTGCACTGATATAATAGGATAATTTTTATATCTCACACCCTCTACATTATCACCAAACAAATTTCTATGAGTAATAGTTGCGACCTCTGCTATTTCTTCAGGAATATTATAATTATGATTTTGTGCTGTAATTTCTACTGTGTTATTAGTAAGATTAATAACAGGATGATTTGCTCCATGTTGGCCGAATTTCATTTTATAAGTTTCATAACCAAAAGCATTACTTAAAAGTTGATGTCCCAAACAAATACCAAGCATAGGAATTTTAGCTTCTGCTAGTTTTTTAATCTCTGCGATTTCATCTTTTAAAATTTTTGGCTCACCTGGCCCATTTGATAAAAATACACCATGAATTTTACCTTTTTGATATAAATCAATCAAATCTTTTGCCTTGGTATTATAAGGAAAAACCTCTACCTCAAGTCCAACACTTACAAGCTCATTTAAAATATTTTCTTTTACACCATAATCAATCACAGCTACTTTTTTACCATTTGCTTTTACATTCTCATAAGCTTTGTTGCTATGATCCCAAGCACCTTTACTATGTTTATAAGAGCTTTTAGTGCTAACCTGTGCTACATAATTTACCTCATCAATTTTAGCACTAGAAAGAAGCATTTTTTTAAGCTCCTCTTTGTCCTTAATTTCAGTAGATATTACCGCTCTCAAATTTCCTTGATCTCTGATCATTTTAACTAAAAATCTAGTATCAATTTCACAAAGCCCTATTTTTTCATGCTTTTTCAAATAAGCACTTAAAGAATCATTGGCTCTAAAATTAGAATAATCTTCATTTAATTCTCTTATAATCATTCCGCTAGCAAATACATTTTTACTTTCATTATCTTCATCATTAATACCAACTATACCAATTTCTGGCATTGAAAATACTACAAACTGACCTGCATATGATGGATCAGAAATAATTTCTTGATACCCAGTTAAAGAAGTATTAAAAACAAGCTCTCCAAAAAAAGTTCCACTTTGTCCAAAAGCCTTTGCGCTTAAAAAAACATCATTTTCTATATAAATATATGCTTTCATAAAAGTCCTTTTTTTCTAAGCTCTTCTTGATATAGCTTTTCAAATACCAATTCATATTCTTCAGAACCTGGAATAAGTTTTCTTTTATAATTTGAAATTTTTTCATAGACTAAATCTTCTAAATTTTCATACTCTTTTAAATAAGACATAATACTTGAAAAAATGAGATTTTTAACACGATTTTCTGACACATTGTAGTTTATCAAATCTTCTTCCACTAAATTTTCTAAAATTTTATGAGAAAGATTATTGTATCTATCTTCACTATCAAGCATAAATTTAAACTCATTTGCTAGTTTTTTCTTAATCATCCAAAACATACTTTTTCTATCTATTTGCATAAACTCAATTTCATCTTCTTGGCTTTCTAAAATTTCTTTTGCTTTTTCATCAAGTTTACGCTCATTTAAAACATCTATTTCTATAATTTCTTTTGCTGTTTTTAAAAGTTTTTGACTATCATCTTTAATTTTAACAAAAGAAGAATGCATTAAATCAAGTATTATTTTATTTGCTATATAAGGTATATGAGCTGGTTTGATACGCATTTATTCACCTTTTTATTTTTATTTTGAAATAATACTAAAAAAAAGGTAAAAACTGCTTAAAACTTACTGCGAACTTGCATTTTGATCTAAATTTTTCAAAAGTAGTGTTAAATCGGAAGCTTTTTTTGGATCCATCTTGGCCATAATGGATGAAATTTTTCTAGGGTCTAGCGAAAGTAGAATTTTTGAAGCCTCATCCGGTTCCATTTCGCTTAATATACCTGCCACAGCCACATCTTTCATTTTAGCATAAATTTCTGTGATACGCCCCATAGTTTTATCATTAATAACTTGAAGATTTTGTTTAGTCGCTTCTAATATACGCTCATTTTGCTCTTTTAAACTTTTTATTTGCTCTAAACTTGCATTAACATCAGCTTCTTTTTGCTCCAAAGCTTGCATTTTTTCTTTTTGCAAAGCTTCAAAAGAAGCTCTATAAGCCTCTAAACTTTGTCTTGCTTCATCATATTCTCTAATTTGCTCTTGCATTTGCTCTTTTCTTGCTTCAAAATACTGCTCGCAATTTTGCTGTGCATTTACAAAATTTAAGAAAATCAATAAAAATATTATTTTTTTCATCATTTATCCTTATTAAAATGTCTTGTTATAGCAAGTTCATCTATAAATTTTTCTTCTTCTTTTTGTAAAGCTTTTTGGATTTTTTTTAATTCTTCATTTTCTAAAACCTTAATTTTTTCAAATTCCAAATGAGCCTTTTTGTATAAATGTTGATGATGTGCAAGTTCTTTTTTAGTTAGGTCTAATTTTTGTTTAATTCTTTGCTTACCCTCTCTTGCAATCTCTTGCATTTTTAAAGACGATCTTAACAAAGCCACCGAACCTTTATCAGCCAAAGTCAAGCTTTCGCATGTTTTTAAAGCTTCTTTAAATTCTTCTTCACACAACAAAAGCTTTTGTCTTGTTCTAGTCAAATTTGCCTCTGCTTTATCAAACTGTTGTTTTCTAAGCTTAATCACAGAAGAATATTTGCTTTTCATAAAATGATAGTATCTTCTCTTTCAGGACTTGTGGAGATATAACCTACTCTAACGCCACTTAATTCTTCCAAACGCTTAATGTATTTTTTAGCATTTTCAGGTAGCAAATCATAATCTCTAATCCCTGCAACTTTATCCCAACCTTCCATTACTTCATAAATAGGCTTAGCGTTTTCTAAATCACAAGGTACATAGTCTATTTCTTGTCCTTTATATTCATATGCTTTACAGATTTTAACACTTTCAAAACCATCTAATACATCAAGTTTCATTAATGATAAAGTATCTAAGCCATTTAATCTTGCAGTATATCTTACCGCAACTGCATCAAACCAACCACATCTTCTTTTTCTACCTGTACTTACACCGATTTCTTTACCAATAAGTCCTATTTTTTCACCATCTTCGCCTAAATCTTCACTTGGAAAAGCTCCATTTCCCACTCTTGTTGTGTAAGCTTTTACTATGCCTATAACTTTTCCAATTTCTTTTGGATTTAATCCCAAACCACTTAAAGCTCCAGCTGAAATAGTCGTTGAACTAGTTACATAAGGATAAGTTCCATGATCAATATCAAGCATAGAACCTTGCGCGCCTTCTAACAATACTTTTTTATCCTCATCTAAAGCTTTCCAAAGCATTCTTGTAGTATCTGTAATATATGGTGCTAGCACTTCTTTAAAGCGTTTTAAATCTTTTAAAATTTCATCATAACTAGGCATTGCAATACCTAAAACATCAAAATAAGTTTTTTTAAGTTCAAAATCTTTCATTAAATTTTCACAAAGTTTTTCAGGCTCTAGCAATTCCCCTACTCTATGTCCATTACGACTTATTTTATCTTCATAGCTTGGCCCTATACCCTTGCCTGTTGTTCCTATAGCTTTATCGCCTTTAAGTCTTTCTCTTGCTTGATCAATCAAAGCATGATGATTTAAATTTAAATGGGCTCTATCGCTTATAAATAATCTTCCTTCTAAATTTTCAAATTGAGCCATTTCACTAATTAATACATCAGGATTAACTACAACTCCATTACCTATAACATTAATACATTGCTTATTTAAAACACCTGATGGCATTAAATGTAAAGCATATCTTATACCATCAACCCATATAGTGTGACCTGCATTATGTCCACCTGCACTTCTGCAAACATAATCATAATTTTCACATAGTTTATCAACTATCTTACCCTTACCCTCATCACCCCATTGGATACCAACGACAATATCTGCTTTACTCATAAAAAAACTCCATTTTGACTTAAATTTGGCGAGAAGGTGAGAGAATCGAACTCCCCAAAAAGTAGTCAACTACCCTTTCATCTGATTTGAAGTCAGTGGCCATCACCAGATAAGCTAACCTTCCAAAAATGATATTATATCTTAATATTTTTAATTGAAACAAAAATTAAACATATGAAATTATAAGCGTGTAAAAATACTTTGAAATATTATATTTTTTAGTTATAATGTTTGTTTTTCAGTGTCAAGTTTTGACAATTACAATTTTTGGATATATCAATGCATTCTTTCAAACAATCTTTTTTTATAAATTTTTGGGATAATTCCAAAGGCATGATTATACTTGGAATTTTAAGTGCTATTTATTTTGGAATTTTTGGTAGTGTTTGGGCTGTTACAGGTGAAATGACACGCTGGGGTGGAGAAATTTTAGAATTTTTTGGTATGGATTTAAGCTCCTACACTTACTACCAAAAGCAAAATTTAAGTGGCAGTCCCTTAACAAGAATTGATGGTATCATGCTCATAGGTATGTTTATAGGATGCTTAGTAGCTGCATTTTTAGCAAATAAATTTAAATGGCGTTTGCCTGCTAGCAAAATTCGAATTTTTCAAGCTATTATAGGAGGAATTTTATCAGGCTTTGGTGCAAGACTTGCTTTTGGTTGTAATTTAGCAAATTTCTTTACAGGTTTACCTTATTTTTCTTTACATACTTGGGTTTTTACTTTATTTATGATTTTAGGAATTTATCTAGGTGTTAAGGTTTGCAATCTTGCCTTATTTAAGCCAAAAGCAAGGTTACAACGCGTTTGCAAAGAAAATCAAAAATTAAAAACACAAAATAAAATTTCAAAAATATATTTTTACATAGGACTTGGTATATTTATAATTTTTATAACTTATGTTGTATTTATACTACAAAAACAAAATATTGATATTAAAAACAAAGAAAGCTTTTTTCCTTTAGCATTAATATTTGGTTTTGTTTTTGGTTTTATCATTTCTAGGGCTCAAATTTGCTTCACTTCTTGCTTTAGAGATTTATTTTTATTTGGTAGAGACAATGCTATAAAAGGCGCTTTAATAGGTATGATCATAGCTTGTTTAATAGCTTTTGCTTTTATATTACAAGGGCATACTAGCAAAGTAATAGAAATATCGCCAAACCTTGCTATAGGTGCTTTTTTATTTGGATTTGGAATAGTTTTTGCCGGAGGATGCGAGTGTGGTTGGATGTATAGAGCTTGCGAGGGACAAAGTCATTTTATTATAGTGGGTATTGCCAATATCATCGGTACTATGATCTTAGCTTTAAATTATGATCATTTCCCAAAAATACTAACAAATGGTATAAAAATTCATCTTTTAAATGATTTTGGTTATTTTAATGGCTTATTAATCAATTTAGCTTTGTTTGCTATTTTATTTTTTTTTGTTTTAAAATTTAAAAGATTATTCTTCCAACACAACAAAGGAAAATTATGATTATTCATTATAGTTTAAATTTAGAAGGCGAGGCATGCCCATATCCTGCTATAGCTACCATTGATGCATTAAAAGAATTAAAATCAGGTGAAGTCTTAGAAATTTTATGTGATTGCCCACAAAGTATTAATTCTATACCTCAAGATGCGAAAAATCGCGGATTTGAAATTTTAGAGATAGATCAAGATGGACCAACGCTTAGATTTTTAATTCAAAAACCTTAAAAATTAGATTTGAGTATTTACTCAAATCTTTATATTTATACGATATTTTTCTATTAAATTTTCATCCAATATCACTCCTATACCCACAGCATCATTGACTTCAACTATACCATCTTTGCAAGGGATTAAATTTTTCACCAAATGAGTAAAAAGCACACTTGTTGATTGAGAATACTCTATCAAATTACAATATTTAGTACTTGCTAGAAACTGCACCGTAGCAGCAAGTAAAATTCCTGTAGAAAAACCATGCGGGACTAAATCACAACCATATTTTAAAGATATTTTTTCAATTTCTAACATAGTGTCAAAACCACCGCATCTAGTAATATCAGGTTGCACAATAGAAACTTTTGACTTTTTAATAAAATTTTCAAACTCATTTAGCGTGTAAAAACTCTCTCCACCCGTAATCTTACAAGGTAAGTGTTCGCTAAGTCTTGCATAATCATAAAAATTATTTGCACTAACTGGTTCTTCTATCCACTCTAAGTTATATTCTTCAATTTCCAAAAATCTTTCTCTTGCATAAGAAAAATTTTTCCAAAGCCCTACTAAGTCAATACTAAGTTTAATATCATCACCCACTGCACCTCTAATATTCTTGATAATCTCTTTATCAGATAATGCATTATTACCAAAGCCTGCACCACCAAATTTTAATAGTTTAAAACCTTCTTCTTTTAAGTATTTTACTCTAGAAATATTTTCTTCCATATTTTCACTCGGAATAAAAGTAGCGTATGCATTTAAAAAGTCTTTTCTTTTTCCACCAAGTATGGTAGCTACACTTACACCATAAATTTTTCCAAGTAAATCATATAAAGCAATATTTATTGCACTTAAAGCACAAATTAATGCTCCGCTAAGTCCATAATACGCACTTCCCTCAATCAAATCATCCATAATCTTCTTAATATTTCTTGGATCTTGTCCTATTAAAATTTCACTTAAATTTCTACAAGATCCATGAGTACTAGGCTGCTCAAACATTATCTTTAAAACTGCTGCAGCACTATCACTTTCCCCTATTCCATAAAGATTATTATCTGTATAAATTCTTAATATAAAGGCATCTTCACCCCACTCACAAGACTCATCAAAAGTTTTTGTCCTTAACCATATAGGTTCAACCTTAGTAATTTTCATTATCCATCCTTTTTATCCATTTAATAAGCCCATAAAAGCTAATAGCAAGTATTACCAAAAAAGGAGCAGCACTCAAAACAACTGCAACTTTTAAGGTATTTAAATCTGCATTTATATAAAGCATTGCTAGAGGAATTAATCCAAGCATAATACACCAAAAAACTTTTAAATATTTACTAGGATTTTCACTATCTATTTTTGTGCTTACACAAGAAATAGTAAATGCAGTAGCATCCATATGAGAAGCCAAAAATACCATCATAAGCAGGAAATAAAAAAGAGCAAAAATAGTACCAAATGGTAGTGTTTTTACCAATGCTACCACTCCAGCTTCTCCAGCATTTGAACTAATAAAATTTGGAACATCTAAGATTCCACTTTGAAAAATATCTATTGCATATGAACTCAAAACTCCAAAGAAAAACCAAGTCCCAATACATCCACCCACAATAAGACCAAAAATTACTTGACGAATGGTCCTTCCTTTAGAAATTTTTGTCACAAAAATACTAACAGCAGGAGTGTAAGTAATCCAATAAAGCCAATAAAAAACTGTCCAATCAGAATTAAAGCTACTTACACCAGCAATATCATTATATAAGCTCATTGAAACATAATTACTAAAAAATACCCCTATACTATTTATTATATTATTTAATATAAATACACTATCTCCTAAAATAAATACCAATATTGCAAACACAAAACACAAGATACAAGATATTTTAGCAAGTTTTGCCATACCACTTGATAATCCAACAAAACTAGAAAAGGTAAAAACAGCTGTAACAATAGCTAAAAGAATAAATTTTAAATAAAAACCATCATTAATATCAAAAATTCCAGAAAGTCCAGCACTAATTGTAATTATAGAAAGGGTTGTAGTAAGCACAAGTCCACCAAAAGTACTAAATAAAAACACAACATCGATGATTTTATCAAGCACTATATTTTGATTAATATGCAAGATATTTGCTATTAAACTTGAAATTTTTAAATTTTTATTTTTAAAAATATAAAAATGAAAACACATTGCAATAGAACTTAAAGCATATACAGCCCAAGGCGTAATACCCCAATGCAAATACACAAAAGAAGTTGCACTTCTTAAAGCTTCTGTAGATTTTGGAGTAATATTTAACCCAGGTGCTAAATAATAATATGCCCATTCCATAAATGCCCAATACATAGTAGCAGATCCAAGTCCTGCACAAATAAACATAAAAATCCAAGCAGTATTTGAATAAGGATTTATCCCATCACCTAATTTAATATTACCTATTTTAGAAAAAGCCAAGTAGAAAATAAAAACTACACAAATAAACTCAAAAAGTTGAACAAATGAGCCAAACATATGTGTAAGCTTACTAAAAAGAAAATTTGCTACTTCTAAAGCTTTGCTAGGATTTATAAGTAAAATTACAATCACCATAAAAACCGCCAAGATAGATGTCACTATCAAAAATAAATCATAAGTTTTTTGATTATTTTTTTGCATAAATCTCCTTTTTGTTTCAAGTAGTAAATATATAGTATTTTCTTATTTTAAAATAAAACTTAAAGAAACTTTTATCATAAATGCATTAAAAGCTATACCTTAGTATTTTCAAATATTTTTTAC
Source organism: Campylobacter sp. IFREMER_LSEM_CL1846 (assembly GCF_025772105.1). NCBI lineage: Bacteria > Pseudomonadati > Campylobacterota > Epsilonproteobacteria > Campylobacterales > Campylobacteraceae > Campylobacter > Campylobacter sp. IFREMER_LSEM_CL1846. Next base: position 70,946 of record NZ_JAKMRM010000004.1, read on the forward strand.
TATAATAAAAAATTATTTAATCAATAAATTATTGCTACTAAAATACACAAATAAATAATGTTATTTCTCAAAATACAAAAATATTTAAAAAAATATCTTACATTGAAATTAAACACAAAAAAGGAGGAATACATGTGGCAAGGGAGAAATGATGGTGATGAAATTATCCATAAACGATTATTTAAATGTTTAAATCACTCTTCAAATAATAAATTATTAGGCTTTTGTTCATCATTGGGTGTGCAGAGAAATAATGGTAGAATTGGAAGTGAATTAGCACCAAAAATTATAAGAAAGAATATGGCAAATTTTGCTATACATGATGATTTTGATTTTGATGATTTAGGAGATATTGAAAATTTTGATACCCTAGAATTAGGCGATGAACTACTTTATCACAAGTGCTTAGAAATTTTACATAATAATCATTATGGTGTAATTTTAGGAGGTGGACACGAAACATCTTTAGCTTGTATCAAAGCGCTTTTAGATTACAAAAAAAGTGTAGGAGTTATAAATTTTGATGCACATTTTGATGTAAGAATTCAGGAGTTACATACTTCTGGAAATTCTTTTTACAAAGCTTATGAATATGCAAAAGAAAATAATTATAATTTTTCTTATCTTTGCTTGGGTGCAAGTAAATTATCTAACACAAAAGCACTTTTTCAAACTATGGATAATATGAAAGCAAGTTATGTTTTAGATACTGAATTTGAAAAATGTATAGAAGTCATTAAAAACTTCTTAAAACAAAATGAAGTTGTTTATTTAAGTATTGATATGGATGTATTTTCACAAAGCATAGCTCCTGCTGTAAGCGCCCCTGCTGTTTTTGGTATCAATTTAAAAGAAATTTTAACTCCGATAAAAATTATTTTTGAAAGCAAAAAAGTTGCTTTAGCAGATATTTGTGAATTTAATCCTAAATTTGATATAGACAATCACACTGCAAAAATCGCTGCTTATCTAGCATATTTTTTATTAAGTAAAGGAATGATATGAAATTTGATAGTTTAAGTGTATTAGCTATTAGTATCGGGGTTTTATTGTTTGGTATGTTTTTGAAAAAACGTTTTTTAATCTTAGAAAAATTTTGCATTCCCGCACCAGTTATAGGTGGATTTTTAATCAGTATAATCATTTGGATTTTAAGTTTTATTGAGATTAAAGTTGATTTTGATACAAGTTTACAAACTCCTTTAATGGTAGCTTTTTTTACCGTAATAGGATTAAGTGGAAGTTTTAAACTCTTAAAAGTAGGAGGAAAAGTACTTTTAATCTATCTAGGTTGTTGCTGGTTTATGGCTTTAATGCAAAATTTTATCGGCATTTCCATGATGAGTTTATTCGATTTAAATAAACTATATGGAATTTTATGTGGTGCTGTTTCTTTGGAAGGAGGACATGGAAATGCTATAGCTTTTGGAGGTATGGTTGAAGAATTAAGTGGCTTAAATAACGCTAAAGTTTTAGCAGTGGCAGCGGCAACCTTTGGACTGATTTCAGGGTCTTTACTCGGAGGTCCTGTAGCAAAATATCTTATAAATAAACACAAATTAAAAATCACAACTAATCAAGATATTAAAGATATAGATCCTCTAAAGCATGAAATTCACAATGCAAATTATAAAGATTTTTTAAAATCTTTATTTTTAATATTATGTATTATGTGTATTGGATTTTTTTAAGCTCCAAATTTACACAATATAGCGGCTATTCTTTGCCTAGTTATGTTGGTGCTATGCTTGTTGCTATTGTTGTAAGAAATATTAATGATTCTTTTAATATTTTCAAGCTAAATCAATATACAATAGATACTATAAGTGAATTAAGCCTTGGTATTTTTTTAACTATGGCTATGATAAATTTAAAAATAAACGAACTAAGTGCTGTTGCTACACCTCTTTTTATTACTTTGATTGTGCAAGTTTTAGCTTTACTATTCTTTACAATTTTTATAGTTTTTAGATTATGCGGAAAAAATTATGATAGTGCGATTATGTGTGCCGGACTTATGGGACATGGTTTAGGTGCAACACCAAATGCAGTAGCAAATATGAATGCAGTTTGTTCTAGATATAATTTAACTTCAAGACAAGCTTTTTTAATAGTACCTTTATGCGGTGCTGTTTTAATTGATATTGTTGCAATACCTTTAAATACTTATTTGATTAATATTTTTTCATAGTTACTCTCGCATATTGCGAGAGTATTAGAGATGTTTTAGCATTGTTTCATAAGCTGCTTTAGTTCCTGGGCGAACTTTAGTTACCATGCTCACTAAAATAATCACAACAGAAGCAGCTAAAAATCCTGGAATGATTTCATAAATAGGAAAATCAAGCCACTCTGCTAAGAAATTTTTATATACTACAACTACAACTGCACCGGTAATCATACCTGCAATAGCAGCATATCTAGTCATTTTTGACCAAAATAACGAAAAGAGCATTACAGAACCAAAACTTGCTCCAAACCCTGCCCAAGCATAAGCTACTATACTTAATACGCTTGAGTTTTTATCAGTAGAAATAATAAAAGCTATCACAGCTACTGCTAAAACACCAAATCTACCCAAAGTCATCACTGTTTTATTGGACGCTTCTTTGTTAAAAATTCTTTTATAAAAATCCTCTGCTATAGTTGAACTTGAAACAAGCAATTGCGAACTTGCTGTGCTCATAATGGCTGCCAAAATAGCACTTAATAAAATACCTGCTATCCAAGGATTGAAAAGCAATTGCGACATTACGATAAAAATCTTTTCAGGATCTTGCAAACTAAGCTCAAATTTACTCACATAAGCTATACCTAAAATACCTATCAAACAAGCTCCAATTAAAGATATAACCATCCAAGAAATTCCTACAAAAGTAGCAGTTGGAATATCTTTAGTTGATCTTATAGACATAAAACGCACCAAAATATGTGGCTGACCAAAATACCCAAGCCCCCAAGAAAGCGCTGAAACTATACCCAAAAAGCTTAATCCTTCCCCCATAGAAAAAGTATTTGGCTTAATTTCTTTGACTATATTAACAGCTTCACTAAAGCCACCCAAATGATAAATCATCACTATAGGTACGATAATCAAGGCGCTCATCATTAATAAACCCTGAATCAAATCCGTCCAACAAACTGCCTTATATCCACCCAAAAATGTATAAGCAACTATAATCACGGTTCCTGTAGTAAGTGCATAATCATATTGGATTCCAAAAGTTGCTTCAAAAAGCTTTGCTCCACCTACAAGTCCTGAAGAAACATAAAAAGTAAAGAAAATCAAAATAACAATAGCACAAACCACTCTTAATATATGCTTATCATCATCAAACCTTGTCTCAAAATAATCTGGAATTGTAATAGAATTTGCAATCACACTAGTATAAATTCTAAGTCTTTTTGCTACAAAAGCCCAGTTTAAAAATGCTCCTATACTAAGACCTATTGCAATATAGCTTTCAGCTAAACCACTTACATATAAAGCTCCCGGTAAACCCATTAAAAGCCAACCACTCATATCAGAAGCTCCAGCACTAAGTGCTGAAACTACCGGCCCCATAGAACGACCACCTAAAAAATAATCCTCTGAGTTTTTATTTTGTTTATAAAAATAAAATCCAATAAAAAGCATTAATGCTGAATATGCGACAAACATTATCGCAATTTGAGTATTAATGTGCACAACCTCCATTTTTTCTCCTTTTTATTTTAAAGCACGAATGCCTAGATTTCCATAACGGTGGAAAGATATACTTAAAGCTTTTTCATTATGATATAAAAGCAACTCAAAACGCCCATTCATTAAAGGCTTAGCATTGGCAATGATTTTTGCGCAACTTGCTGCTTTTATGAAAATTTCATCATTAATATTTAATGGAGCAAAATAACGAATTCTTTCATAATCAGCTATTTTGCTAATGAAATTTTCTTTACTTTCTTTAAGGAATAAAGTTTTTGAACTAATTTTTTGATTAATCTTTTGTACAAGATCTATTTTTTCATGCTCATCATAACTTAAAATAAGATCAATATTTAGCACACTAGCTGCTAAAATAACCCCTAAAATATCTTTTAAACTATCATCTTTATGCACTCTATAAGCGATATTTTTAACCTTTGTATAAGAAAAAAGATTATCCTCACCTCTTATATTAACATAATCTTTTGCACTAGCAAATTCATGTTTTGCATGATAAGCATAGCTTCTTGCTATAGCTTTAATGACTTCAAAATCAGCTTTATCTTTTTCATTTAAATCCAAGCTTAAAGCATTTAAATTTGATACTAATTCATTATCTAAGACATTTTGATCAACTTGACTTTGCTCTATATCTAAAAATTGAGTGATGTAATTATAAATTCCAACTTTTCTACCAAAACCAATGGCTGATTTTTTAATACCACCAAAAGGTTGTCTAAGAACTATAGCTCCTGTTGTTGGTTTATTGATGTAAATATTTCCTGCCTCTATGTGAGTGTGGAAGTATTCCCATTCTCTCTCATCTAAACTTTCAAATCCTGCTGTAAGTCCATAACCTGTAGAATTTACTATATCAATAGCTTCTTTTAAATCTTTTGCTTTCATTACAGTTAAAATTGGCGCAAAAAGCTCATTCATGTGTGTAAAATCACCTTTTTTTGTACCATATTTAATCCCTGGAGTTAAAAGATAAGGATTATCATCTACAAATTTAGGCTTTAAAGCCCAACTTTCATATGGAGCTAACTCATCTAATGCTTTTTGCAGTTTTACATCTGGTTTATCTGCTAAAGCTCCAAGTTTATTTTTAAATACAAATGGATTTCCAACCGCCATAGAACTAGCAGCATCTACTAAGGTCTTTTTAAATTCCTCATCTTCATAAACTTCTTCTTCTAAAACAAGTAAAGAAGTAGCAGAGCATTTTTGACCTGAATTTGAAAATGCTGAATGAATGATATTTTTAATCGCACTATCACGATCAGCAAATTTAGAAACAATAGTTGCATTTTTACCGCCTGTTTCAGCACTTAAAAGTAAGGTTGGATTAGCTTTGAGCATTGCATAAGCAGTTTCTTCTCCACCGGTTAATACTGAAAATTTCACACTTTGATCAACAAGCAAGTATTTTGATATATCGCTACCTTTAGCAGGTAAGAAAATCAAAGCATCTTTAGGAATTCCTGCATCCCAAAAGCATTTACAAAGCATATAACCTGTTAGCATAGATAAAGATGATGGCTTATATATTACTTTATTGCCTGCAGCCAAAGGTGCTGCTATGGTTCCTACTGAAATACCTACTGGAAAATTCCATGGTGCAATTACCACACCTATGCCTTTTGCTTTAAAAGTAGTATTTGGATTTTGCTCTTTTAGTTTTTCCAAAGAATGTGGATAAAATTCTAAAAAGTCTATAGCTTCACTAACTTCAGGATCAATCTCTAAGAAAGTTTTTCCTACCTCTAAAGCTGCTATACCTATTAAATCTCCTCTACGATCTCTAACAAGTTGAGCAGTTTTTGCTAAAATCTTATAAATTTCATCATGACTTAAATCACTAAAATTTGAGCTCTTAGCTACATCTAAAGCATATTTAATCTCTTTTTGGCCTGCTAAATGTGCTTTACCTATAGTGCGATTTTTGATTTTATCTTTAACTTCTATTACTTGTAAATTTTCATTTTTAATTTCTTCTTTTGCAACCGGATACACATCATAATTTTCTAAATTTTCATATTTAGTTCTTATATTTTTAGCCCATTCTCTATTTGCTTTTAAGATAAAATCTGTATCAGGTTCGTTTTTAAATTCTTTACTCTCATAAGAACTAATAGCCTTTGTTTCATTATTTCTATCTTGAGTTCTATGAGTAGAATTATCCAAACTAGCAACGCCTTCTAATGATTTTATAAATAATTCTTTTTGCATTTGCCAATTTTTATCATTGATTTTAAGGTTGAAAAAATATCTCATGAAATTATCTTCACTAGTATTTTCATCAAGTCTTCTTACTAAGTAAGCAATGGCATTATTAAAATGCGCTTCATCACACACCGGTGCATAAAGTATAAGATCATGCATTTTAGAAAGCTCATAAGAGCATTGCAAACTCATACCCTCGAGCATTTCAAAAGTAAAAGATGATAAAGCTCCTGCTTGTGAAATTCTAGTATAAGCATAAGCAATTTCAAATAAATTATGACTCGCAATACCTACATTAATATATTTATAATTATCGCCTTCTAAGACAAAATCGAGCATTTTCTTATAATTACTATCTGTGTCAATTTTTTTATAAAAAGTAGGTAGAGCCCAACCTCTTTGCGAAGCTATAGTTTCTTCACTTTCCATATTCGCTCCTTTAACAAAGCGAATTTTTATAGGCTTCATACCTTTTAAAACTCTTTCTTTTGAAAAAGCAAAAAGTTTTTTCAAATATTCATAAGAATCAGGAAGATAAGCTTGTAAAACGATACCTGCTTTAATATTATACTTTGCAATACTTTCCATAAAAGCTTCAACGGTTAATTCTAAATCTCTAAATTCCTCCATATCAAGATTGATAAATTTAGACACACCTTGCTTTTTTTCTTCTTCTAAAGCAAGAGCATATAATTTATCCAATCTTTTTACCACTTCATCTTTAGAGTATTCAAAATCAATGATATTAATTTGAGAAAAAATGGTAGTGATTTTAATTGAAATATAAGTAATATAGCTTGTTTTTAATGCTTCTTCATATTTTTTTACTCTATAAGCACTCTCAGCCTCACCCAAAACCTCTTCACCAATTAAATTTACATTTAAGGTAATTTTATCTTCATCTTTTCTTTTACGCATATGAGGCTCTAAAACACTAGGGTTTGCATCTAAAACCATAGCTTTAGTATCTTCTCTTAAATGCTTAATGAAAAATGGCACACTAAGAGTTGGTGCAAATTTTCCAAAATTTAAAAATGAAAAAAGCAAAAATTTTTCAAAAGCACTAAAAAAATCTGCTATACCATATTTGTTTAAAGTATGCTCTATAAGCTCAAAACTCGCACTTTTATCTTTACATCTAAAAGAGCGATCTAAAAGTTCAATCAACATCACTTTATTTTTAGGATTGTTTAAAAGTTTTTGCATTTTGGCGTGAAATTCTTTTTCACTTTGAGAGATATTACTTTCTATTTTTCTTTGTAATTCTTCAGCTAATTGCAAAGCTTTTTGTATCATTTCTTCCTCCATTTAGTAATTAATATCTTTTATGATACAAAAATAGCCACAAAAATCAACATATATTTATTTATAATTTATTTTTTTATGTAAAAAAGTAACAAATATAAACATATATTTTTAATTGTAAATAAAATATTAGCGTAATAATAAATAATTATGAGTATTTCTTACACATCTAGCAATAATCTTTGCCTCTATATTGTAATCTTTCAAAATTTTCAAAGCCTCATTTGCATCTTTTTCACTCATTGCAGCTAAAAGTCCACCTGAAGTTTGAGGATCAAAATACACTATATCCTCATCTTTTTCATTTAAATTATCAACCCAAATTTTTAGGCTATCTTTATTTTTATAAGCTCCTGCTGGGATTATCCCCATATTAGCCATTGGCAAAACTCCATCCATTAAAGGAATTTCATTTTTATACACTTCTATCATAATTTCTTCATTTAACATTTCTTTTAAATGCCCCAAAAGGCCAAAACCAGTAACATCACTTAAAGCACTAAGACTTTTAAACCCCTTTAAAATACGACTTGCGTAAAGATTTAAAAAACTCATTTGCTCTATTGCTTTTAAAATCTTTGCTTTTTCTAGCAAACCAGCCTTGATAGCAGTACTAATAATGCCACTACCTATAGGCTTAGTAAGTAAAATAACATCACCATCTTTTGCACTATTATTAGCTATAAATTTCTTAGGATGAACTACACCTGTCACACTAAGACCAAAAATAAATTCATCATTTTCTATAGTATGGCCACCTACTAGTACAGCACCAGCTTCTTCAACCTTAGCTCTAGCACCTTCTAAAACTTCAAGTAAAATTTCATTGTTAAAATGACAAGTATCAAAGCCTACAATATTTAAGGCATTAATCACCTCAGCACCCATAGCAAATACATCACTTAAAGCATTGGCAGCAGCTATAACACCAAAATGATACGCACTATCAACCACAGGTGTGATAAAATCAAGTGTTTGCACTAAAGCTAAATCTTCATTTAGCTTATAAACACTTGCATCTTCATTATTATTAATACCACTTAAAATGTTTTCATGCGGTTTTAAAATGCCAAGAATTTTGTCAAGACCCACCGAGTCTAGTTTGGCAGCTCAACCCGCAGCTTTTACATATTGAGTTAGTTTTTGATCTTTATATATCATAAAGAAATAATCTTTGCCTTTCCAAAAAGTTCATTTAAAATTTCATAAGCATTACCTATTTTGCCTATTTTAAGCTCTTTAGTTTTACCAAAAAATTCCAAACATGCCCCACAACTATAAATTTCAACCCCTAAATTTTCAAGCTCTTTCATAGCTTCAAAAGCCATATGAGAACAATCAGTATTCATTAAAACACTATCATTAACGCAAAGGATTTTTACAGGTTTATTAGGTAAATCTTTTAAGGTTTTTAAAAAACCTAGCATTAGATTTTTCCCAAGCTCCCCTTCACCTACTTTATCGCTTTTTAAAAACAACACATTATATTCTTGTAAATTTTGTTCTTGAATTTGAACTATATCACCATCTTTTATAATGCTAATAATACTTTCATCATTTACATCTTTCACACTAAAGTTCAAATTTAAAGATTTTAAAAACCTCATTACATTTTCTTTAGAAGCTTGAGAATTTAAAAGAATTTCTAAATTTTCATTTTCTTTTAACTCTTCTAAAGCCTTTTTTGTCTCTATCACAGGACGCGGACAAGCTAAATCTCTACAATCAATTTTCATTTTTTACCTTTTTTACTTAATGATATATTTTTATAACTTGTATTCAAATTAAGTTTTATCTTTTTCTTGATTTTTCTTGAAAAATAATTCTTTAAAGCGTTTATTAGTGTATTCTTCTACATCTTGTTGTAAAATTTTAAAATTTTGAATTAACTCATAAGCTCTTGGAGTAAGCTTACTACCAGCTTCACTTCCTCTTCCTTTTTTAGCAATGAGTAATTCTTCTTTCATATTTTTTTCTAAATCCTGTATATAAAGCCAAGCTTTTTTATAATTCATCCCTAGTTGTTTAGCCGCTTGGGAAATACTTCCGCATTCTCCAACTAATTCTAAAATATCTGTTTTCCCTTTACCAAAAAGTAATTCTCCATCAGGATTTTCTACCCAAATTTTGCTTTTTATATGAAATTTTTTACCTTTTTTTTCTTCAAAACAACCAAGTTCGCAGTATTTAACATCAATTTTATAAGTTTTAAGCGTAGCTCTCATATCAGCCATATTAAAGTTTTTAGCACATTCTAAAGCATCTTTACATGATATGCGACGCTTAGAATCTAGTTTTGTTTCTAATTTTTCTAAAATTTCACTTTTTGCTATATTTTTATTTAACTTTCCAAATTGACCTAACTCGCAATCTGAAATTTTTACATCCATTTTTTTTATACTAGCTTGAAAATCTTCTTTGGAGTATTGTTTTAAAAGCTCTAGTGCTTTTTTACAAGTAAGTTTATTATTTTCATCAAGATTTTTTTGAATTTTTAAATTTAATTCTTCCATGAATTAACCTTGGATTATAAGTAGTAAAAAAGGGTGCCTGTAAACACCCTTTGGGTTATTTTGCATCAAGTCCTAAATTTTGGCCCTTAAGCAAAACTCTTTTTCTATACATTGCACTAACTTCAGCTGCATCACCAACCAAAAGTGCATTTGTAGAACAAACCGCAGCACACATAGGTACTTTACCTTCTGCGATACGATTTTGTCCATAAAGTTCTCTTTCTTCATGAGAGTTAGTAGGTTCAGGACCACCTGCACACATAGTACATTTATCCATTTGACCTTTGATACCAAAAGCACCATCTCTTGGAAATTGTGGAGCACCAAAAGGACATGCATAAAGACAATACCCACAACCTATACAAGTTTTTTTATCATGTAAAACAATACCATCAGCTCTAATATAAAAGCATTTTACAGGACAAACTTGCTCACATGGAGCATCTGTGCAGTGTTGGCAGGCAAGAGTTGTTGAAAACTCTTTTCCTTCTATGCCTTCATTTAGAGTGATTACCTTTCTTCTATTAATCCCCACTGGCACTTCGTGCGCACTTGAACAAGCCACTTGACAAGCAAAGCAAGAAATACAGCGATTATTATCTACATAAAATTTCATTCTAGCCATAACTTACCCCTTAAGCCTTTTCAAGTCTGCAAAGTCCTGCATTAAATTCAGAAATTTGCGTATTTATATCAAAACCATAGTTAGTAACCGTATTAGAACTTTCACCTATAGTATAAGGTCTAGTGCCTTCAGGATAATTATAACTTAAATCCACTCCTTGCATAATACCCGCAAAGTTATAAGGCAAGCAAATTCTATCCGGTGTAACAGAATGATTATGCACACATTTTACTTTAATCTTAGTACCTTGCGGTGAATGAATCCACATCATATCTCCATCATTTATACCATATTTTAAGGCAAGTTCAGGGTGAACATTAGCAAACATTTCAGGTGTGATTGCAGCAAGATATTTACTAGTTCTCTCAAGCATACCTGCACCACTTAAATTTACTAAACGCATACTTGAAATGATAGTTGGAAACTCTTTGCTCCAATCTTTCTTTTGTTGCTCGCTGATAAATTTACTCTCAACTCTGAAGTTTTTCTCTTGATCGCCCCAAGTAGGATATTTTTTAACCAAATCCCAACGAGGTGAGTGAATAGGCTCTCTATGTAACGGAATAGGATCTGCAAATTCCCAAACTTTCATTCTAGCTCTTGCATTACCTAAACAGCAAGCACTCTTTTCTCTACATTTTTCTAAAATAATACCTGAAATATCTGTACTCCAGCTAGCGCCCATTAATTCTTTTTCGCTATCACTTAGTTTGATATTAAATACTTTTTCAATATTTGCCTTAGTGATTTGTGGGTAACCACCTTTAACTTTACATCCTTTTGGAGTAAAGGCATCATCTGCTAATTGAGAATGTCCTTCATGCTCTAAACCAAAGCGGTTTCTAAAGCCCATACCGCCTTCTTCATAAGGCACATCAGTATTCCATAATATAGAAGTTCCCGGATGTTGTTCATCCCAACAAGGCCAAGGTAAACCATAGTATTCGCCTTTAACTTTACCACCAATACCTCTTTGAGTATCAGGATCAAAATGTTCCCAATTTTGCTGGTGTTTTCTTAAGCGTTCAGCTGAAATACCTCTTAAGCCTATGCTTAAAAGACCATTACTCATTTCTCTTGTAGCATCATCAGGCCATATAAAATTATCATCATTATCATCTCTTGTTTGCACAAGCTTATGATCTTTCAATTCCATTTTCATACCGCGAGTGTATTCTTTATAAAAACCGAATTTTTTAGCAAAAGCAAACATAATCTCTTGATCTTCTTTGCTTTCATAAATTGGTTTTACTACTTGAGAACGCCATTGCATAGCACGATTAGTCGCAGTGACATAACCTTCTGTTTCAAATTGAGTACAAGCAGGGATAATATAAATACCATCAGAACGATCTGCTAAAACTGCTACTTCATTTACAAAAGGTTCAGCGATTACAATCATATCAAGTTTTTTAAGCGCTTCTTGAATTTTTACCGTATGCGCCATAGAAGTAATACCCGTTCCTTGCACCCAAAGCACACGGATAGGTGAGTTAGAATAAGTTTTTTCTTCATGTAAAACGCCTTGCCACCATTTTGCTAGTGAAAAACCTTTTTCATGCATCCATTCTTTAGAATAAAATCTTGAATTTAAATATTCTCTATCTACATTCCAAAAATTAGCAAAATGATTCCACGCATTATCATCAAGCCCATAATAAGCTGGTAAAGTATCAGCCAAACAGCCCATATCAGTAGCACCTTGAACATTATCATGACCTCTAATGATGTTTGTTCCTGCACCTGGTTTGCCTATATTACCAAGAACGAGTTGTAAGATAGCTAGAATTCTTGTGTTGGAGCTACCTACCGAGTGTTGAGTAATACCTAAAGCCCAAAATAGCGTAGCAGGTTTGATTGTAGCTAGCATTCTTGTAATTTTTTCAAGTTGAGCAGCTGGAACGCCTGTTACATCTTCTACAACTTCAGGAGTCCATTTAGCAGCCTCTGCTTTTATTTCTTCAACACCATAAGTTCTAGTTTTGATTAATTCTTTATCTTCCCAACCGTTTTTGAAGATCAAATGAAGCATACCATAAACTAAAGCTATATCTGTGCCTGGACGAATTCTTACATATTCATCAGCATGTACTGCAGTTTTTGTAAATACAGGATCTACAACTACCAATTTAGCATTATTACGATCTTTTGCTTGTAATAAGTGTTTAAATCCGATAGGATTTGCCACAGCAGTATTTGCACCAAAAATAATCATCATTTTTGAGTGTTTAGTCACATCACCAAAATGATTTGTCATAGCGCCATAACCCCATGTATTCGCCACACCGGCGACTGTTGCGCTGTGTCAAATTCTAGCAACGTGGTCTATATTGTTAGTACCCCAAAATGCTGCAAATTTTCTAAAATAATAAGCTTGTTGGTTATTAAATTTAGCCGAACCTAAAAACATAACACTATCAGGTCCATTTTCTTTACGGATTTCAAGCATTTTATCGCCAATTTCATTGATAGCTTGCTCCCAAGTTAAACGTACCCATTTGCCATTTTCTTTTTTCATAGGATATTTAATACGCTGCTTTGATTTAGTAAGATCGATTTGATCTATCCCTTTACAGCAGTGTGATCCTTGAGAAATAGGATGTTCTATAGCGTTTTCTTGACGCACCCAAACTCCATCTTGTACTTCTGCTTTAATTCCACAGCCTGCACTACAGATACTACAGATTGTTCTAACAATCTTAGAATCTGGATAAGGATTTGCTACTTCTTGTTCACTTGCAGCTCTAATAGCTTTGTTTTCACTACCAAAAGCCGCACTTCCAAGACCAGCAATACCAGCAAGCTTAAGAAAATTTCTTCTTGCTAATGCCATCTTCTTCCTTTCTTAATTAATAAGCTATTTTGTAGTATTTTTCCCAATGCATAGTTTTTCTATAAAGCACTTCTTTTTTAGTACTTTTTCCTAAAACTACGGTATTTTGCTCTTGGTAATCATCTTTAGCTAAAGCATTCACACTTGCCCCAGCTACTACCCCTAAAGCACCAATTTTCAAAGATTTTTTTAAAAAATCCCTTCTTTGATTGGCCTCCATGTTCTCTCCTTTGAAATAAAAGTAAAGAATAACTATAAATACTTATTTTCAAAGTATTTATACACTTAACAAAATAAATTTTGCATATTTTCACTTAAGATTTTATTTAATTTCTATTTTCATAAAAAGATGGTTTTGATAATATGTATTTTGGTAACAAAATACATATTAATTTCTATAATTTACTAAGTTCTTCTATATTTGTTTTGCTAAATTTAGTAGGAAGTCTTGGCTCATAAGGAAGTCTTTGTAAAGCCTCATCTGCTACACTTTTACCTTCTTTTTTTATAGGTGCTTGTACTTCCAAATAAGCTCTTTCATTTACAAAAAAGACTTTCATAATATTGGCAATAGCAATGTAAAAATTTGAGTTTTTGTGGATTTGTAATTTTTCTATAAACTCATCTATTACAGGGTTTATCACAAAACGAAATAATTGCTGTGCAACTTTTAAATCATGCTCAATAATACTTGCCATAAAAGCAAACAAAAAGCCAAATTCATCTTCACTTTGCCTACAATCTTCTTTTTTTCTAAATTTGGTTTTTCTAATGATTTCACAGGCTTGAAGCTTCATTTTGCCATCATCTCTACCCTCATCATAAAAAGAAGCACTAATAGGCACATTCACATAAGAAAAATCAAAAAATACTCCATTTTGTTCTTCTTTAAAACTTGCAAAATCACATACACTAAGTTTTTCAAAATCAAATTTTAAACTATCATCTAAAGGACTTTGAGCTAAAACTAAAACTTGCTCATGCCAAATTTTAAACTCATTTTCGTCGATAAAATTAAAAGCTTTTGAAAAAAATTCATAAAAATATTTGCGCGAAAGATCAATATCTTGTATCATTAATTTTCCTTGTTATTTTTATTTGATTATAACAAGGAAAATTTAAAAAAATCAAGTGAGATTTTAAAATTTTGTTTTAGAATCGTAAGTAAACGATGGATTGATTTGTTTTTTATCGCTTAATTCTTTATACCAATAAGAATGTAAAATATAAACTTCCTCTTCTTCTTTATAACCACTAATCATAGAATGGATACTTCCTTTAATAGCAAATACGGCCATATAAATATGAATAGCAAAAAATACTGCACATAAAATACCCAAAATATTATGGATGATAGCTGAAGCTCTTAAAATATCTATATGAGAAATTCCAAAAATAGATTGCAAAGAAGTAGAATTAAAATCAAGGAAAAACATAAACGCACCAGTGATTATCATCAAAAAGCCACCAAAAACAGCTATATAATACCAAGATTTTTGACCAAAATTAAACTTACCCGCAGGCACAGGTTTTTTCTCTTTGCTTAAATATCCACCTACTATCATCATCCATCTTAAATCATAACTCGCAGGAAGCATTCTTTTAATCCAACACAAAAGCATAGGAATGATGGAAATGATAAATAAAATAGTAGCAATACCATGTAAGTTTTTACACATTCTTACAAAAAATCCACCGCCAAAATACGATCCAAAAATCATAATAAGTCCGGTTGGTACAAGGATAATCCAAGAGATTGCTGCTACAAAATGAAACAATCTTTCAAATACTGAAAAAGCATAAATTTTCTTACCATCATGAGAAAATTTCTTTGGACCTATGACCATATAATGCAAAGCAAAAGCTGAAATTACGACTATAAGTATAATCAAAACAGCACTTGCAATATACTCACCTTGCAGTTTAGTCCACAAAGCACCAAAATTTTGATAACTTTCTATATTCATCACTCTTTGCACATCCCAAATTTGAGTATTTTTAACTTCAAAATTTTCTTGAGCAAATAGAAAGTTAAAACAGGCTAAAAGAGCTAGTATAACTCTATGCATAAATTACTCCTAAACATTACACGCTAGAAAAAGCTTAGCATTGTAGTTTTGTTAATTTTCAGTTTCCATTTTTATTTTAAAAAAAGTTTTATTTAAAAAACATAAATTTGCAAAAAACTACAAAAAAACTCAATTTTTAGTTTCTTTTTGAATAATTTTCATAACAAAACTCTCTTATCATAGATAAATTTTCATTCTTATCTAAGAACATTAAATTTGGAAGTCTTACTCCATTAAAAGTAGTGTTTTTAACTATGGAATAATGAATTTGATCTAAAAATACTATTTTTTGTCCTATTTTTAACTCTTGATTAAAAGCATACTCACCCATGATATCCCCTGCTAAGCAAGTATTGCCACTAAGTAAATAAGCAAATTCATTTTCTTTTAACTCGCTGTAATTTTGTCCATCACGACTTGATAAAATTCTAGCATTTAAAACCTCGCTTGTATAAGGCATAATGATAGTATCTGGCATATGAGCTTCGCTTGAAGTATCTAAAATAGCTATTTTTTTCTCATTTTCTACTATATCTATTACACTTGCAACTAAAGTCCCACACTGCCAACCCACAGCCTCACCTGGCTCAAGATACACTTGCACACCGTATTTATCGCTAAATTTTTTACAAAGATCAATTAGTTTTTGCGTGTCATAACCTTCTTTAGTAATATGATGACCTCCACCAAAATTAACCCATTTCATAATTTTAATAAATTTTGAAAATTTAGCCTCAAAAGCATTTAATACAAGCTCTAAAGAATGCGCACTTTCTTCACACAAAGCATGAAAATGAAGCCCACTTAAAGCACTTAAATCTTCATTTTCAAAATCAATCGCACGAATTCCTAATCTTGAAAATCTACCACAAGGATTATAAAGTTCTTTTGGAGCCACTGAAAGCTCTGGATTACAACGCAAACCAAGAGACTTGTGGCTTGCTTTATCTTTAAATTTTTTAAACTGATTAAAAGAATTAAATACTATATGGTGTGAAAGATCTATGATTTCATCTATTTCATCATCTTTAAAAGCAGGTGAAAAAGTATGAATTTCTTTATTCATATATTCTTTTGCGAATTTAGCTTCCCAAAGCCCACTGCAAGCACAACCTGATAGATACTCACCCACTATATCCATAGCACCTGAAAAAGCAAAACCCTTTAGAGCAAGCAAGACTTTTGTTCCACTTTGCTCACTCACTTTAGCCAAAAGCTCACAATTTTTTCTAAGCTTGTCTTCTTCTAAAATATAAGCAGGAGTTTGAAAGTCTTTATCTAAATGATTTTTAATTAGCATTATTTGTCCTTAATTTTTTGATTTAAAACCACTTGTATAACAAATCATATTAAAATTATATCTTGTTTTTATAATTTACAATCATTAATCAAACAATAGCTATAATCAAAATCCAAATCAAAATTAATTTAGGAGTAAAAATTTAATGGATAGAAGGTTATTTTTAAAATTTAATGCTTTAGGTTTAGCAAGTATTAGCAGCACTTATGCAATGGGGGATCATTCTCATCATAATATGCACTCAAAACATACACAAAAAGATACAAAAGAAATCAATACTTCTTTTATCAAACTAGAAAATCCAAACATTAAACTACTCGATGAAAAAGACTTTCCTAGCGGACAAACATTAGCAAATTTAAAACTTCTAAAAAACACAAGTACAAAGAAAAATTTCTTTAGATCAAGTATAGAAATCAAAGAAAGTCAAATAGAGCTTGTTAAAGGTAAAAAAACAAAATGCTTTACTTACAATGGCTCTATACCTGGACCTAAAATAGAAGTTTATGAAGGTGATACTGTAGAAATTTTGGTAAAAAATAGTTTAAAAGAGCCAACTACTATCCACTGGCATGGACTTGACATACCACCTGAGCAAGATGGCAACCCACACGATCCTATCATGCCTGGTAGAGAAAGAATTTATCGCTTTAAACTTGGAGAAAATTCAGCAGGAACCTACTGGTATCATCCACACCCACACTACACCACAGCAAAGCAAGTTTATAAAGGCTTAGCAGGGGTATTTGTAGTAAAAGCTAAAAAAGATGCGTTGTCGCATTTACAAGAACAAGATTGGGTGATTAGTGATTTGCGTTTAGATAAAAACGCACAAATTCCTGATAATAATTTATTTGATTGGCTAAATGGCAGAGAAGGAAATTTAGTTCTTATCAATGGACAATTAAAACCAAAAATAACACTTGACAAAGCTCAAAGAATTCGTATTTATAATTTTTGTGCGGCAAGATATTTAAATTTACGCATTAAAGGTGCTAAATTTATTTTAGTAGGAACTGATGGAGGGCTTATAGAAAAAGGTGTTGAATTAGATGAATTATTTTTAAGTCCTGCTTCAAGAGTAGAAGTGCTAATCAAAGCAAGTAAGGGTGAATTTAAACTTGAAAGTACTTATTATGACCGCGATAAAATGCTTGTTAAAGAAGAACCTTACACTCTTATGTTGGCTGATCTTAAAGTAGAAAAAACTATAGAAAACATACCTGAAAAGCTACGAGAATTTTCACCTTTAAAAGAAGCTACAAGTTTTAAAGAAGTGATTATGAGCGAAGATCATATGCAAATGCATGGTATTAGTAAAAAAAGTGAAGAAGAAATCAAAAAAAGCCTTGCCTCTATGTTTTTAATCAATGGTAAAACATTTGATATGAATAGAACGGATTTAACCTCAAAATTAAATGAAGTAGAAGAATGGGTAATAAAAAACAAATCGCATATGGATCATCCTTTCCATATACATGGAACACAATTTGAACTCATATCTTCTAAATTTAAGGGTAAAATAACAAAAGCAAAATTCAGAGCATTGCAAGATACGATTAATGTAAGACCTGGAGAAGAATTAAGACTTAGAATGAGTCAAAAATTTACCGGTATTAGAATGTTTCACTGCCATATTTTAGAGCATGAAGATCTTGGAATGATGGGAATTTTAGAAATAAAAGAATAAAGGTAAAAAAAATGGTAAAAATTGAATTTCTAGGGCCAATTAACAAAGAAAGCTTAGAACTAAATGTAAGCAATCTTAAAGAATTAAAAGCAATTTTAGGACAAGATGAAAGCTTAAAAGAATGGCTTGAACTTTGTGCAGTTGCTTTAAATGATGAAATGGTTTTTGATGATGAAACTACCTTAAAAGATGGGGATAAAATTTGCTTATTACCACCGGTTTGTGGAGGATGAGTTATGTTTGAATTACACCAAGGAGCCTTAGAAATTCCTAGCATTTATGCTAGATGGTATGAATATGCTAAAGATAAAAACTGCGGAGCTTTGATCACATTTTGCGGTATAGTGAGGGCTGAAGATGAGATTGAGGCTTTAAGTTTTGATATATATGAGCCTTTATTAAAAACTTGGTTTGAAAAATGGTGCCAAAAACTTACAAATGAAAATGTAAGCTTGATGTTTGCTCACTCTATCGGTGAGGTTAAAGTGTATGAGAGTTCTTATTTTGCTGGGGTTTTAAGCAAGCAAAGAAAATTAGGACTTAAGTTAATTAATGATTTTGTAGAAGATTTTAAAGCAAGCGCACCTATATGGAAATATGATATCATTAATGGCAAAAAAATTTATGCCAAAGAACGCTCTTTGAAACTTCAAGGAGCAGGAATTTTAAGCACTAAGGACTAAAATGCTAACTTCTTATAGCCAAAGTTTAGACATACTTCATTCACACATACAAACATATGAAAAGATAGAAAACATCGCTTTAACACAGTGCTTAGATAGAATTTTAGCCATAGATATCAAAGCTTCTACTAACAACCCTCAATTTCCTACTGCTTCTATGGATGGCTATGCAATTAAATTTAGTGAGCAAGATGAGGCTTTGTCTATCATAGGCGAAGTACCTGCTGGAATTTTCCCAAGCTTTAAAATACAAAATAAAGAATGTGTTAAAACTTTTACAGGCTCTTTAATGAGTGAGGGTTGTGATACCTTAGTGCCTGTGGAAAAAGTTGAAGTTAAAAATAATATGGTTTATGTAAAAGAAAAAGTTTCACAAGGCTTTGCTGTGAGAAAGGTGGGCGAGAGCTACACCAAGGGCGAAATTTTACTCACCAAAGGCACAAAACTAGGCTATAGTGAAATAGCACTTTTAGCTGAGCTTGGATATTTTCACATTAGTGTTTTTGCTAAACCTATCATAGGCGTGCTAAGTAGTGGAAGTGAAATCAAAGACTTAGGCGAAAGCTTAGAACACCCTGCACAAATTCGCTCATCAAACCATGTAGCCATAGCTAATATGGCAAAAAAACTTGGTGCTGAAGCTAGAATTTTTCCACTTTTAAAAGATGATATGCAAAAAACTCCAAGTGTTTTAAAACAAGCACTTAATGCGTGTGATATTTTAGTTACCACCGGTGGAGTTTCCATGGGGGATTTTGACTTTTTAAAACAAGCTGTTAAAGAGTATGAAATCATCTTAGACAAAGTCGATGTAAAACCTGGAAAACATATCAAAATAGCCAAATTTGAAGATAAATTCATCTTTGCCCTGCCGGGTTTTCCATACTCGGCTATGGTAATGTTTAATTTATATGTAAGAGAACTTTTAAATGCTTGGCTTTTACAAGAAAAAGACTATGTATTTAAAGCATTTGCAAATACTGACTATAAGAAAAAAAGTTCGCATTTAGAATTTGTAGCTTGTAATGTGGAATTTAAAGATGGAAAAATTTATGCCAATTTAAAAGGCAAAAAACAAGGCTCAAGTGCCATCATCAACAACCTTAACCACAAAGCTGCATTAATGATAGCACATGATGATATAAAAGAAAATGATTTAGTGGATATTGTTTTAATGCCTTAGTTTTTACATAAGTATTTTTTCATATCAAAATGCATTATTTTGGTATCATTTTTTAAATACAATGGATGTCTTGGGTTATTAGTTTTTGTAACTCCCAAACACAACCATTTTCTTGTTTTATTAAATTTATCTTGAGTAAAAATATCCTTTAATAGCACATGCAAATATTCTCTTATATTAATTAAATTTCCCCAACAAGCCAAAATATCCACATTTTTATATTCACATAAAATGTGATTTATATACTCTAAATTTTTGTTATGTATATCAACATTATATCCATAAGGAAGTTTATTTGGATTAGTTGAAATTTCTGGATAAATATTCAACATTACAAAGCTTTCATAATTATTAAATTTAATTATATTTTCTAATTTTTTTATGGTTCGATCAGCTTTTTATCAGTTGCAATACTAGGATTGATTCCTATGCATAGTAAAATACTATTTGATTTCTTTCCTAAAACATATCTACACTTTTCATCATATACATATATATCATAATTTTTCATGCATAACCTTAATTTAATATACTAAAATATCAAAAAATTCCTTTTCTAAAAAGTCCTAAAAGTTTTGTATTAATGTAATAATTATTTCTACCTATTTTAACACATTCTAAAACCCCTAATTTTTCACAAATTTTAAGATATTTTGAAGAACTCTGTCTTGAAATATCTAGTTTTTTTATTAAAAAATCTATTTTTGTATAAGGGTGAGAAAACAAAAGTTCCACAAAATCTTTACTATAAAAATTTGTTTTATTTTGCAAAATATCACTTACATCGTTCATCATTTTTTCTATTATAATGATAGTTTCAATTGTCTTTATGGCAGTTTGCTCTACACCTTTTAGTATATATTCTATCCATTCTAAAACAGCACCTTCATCGCGTACTTTTTGCAAAAGAATGTAATATTCATCTTTATTTTTAACTATATAAGCACTTAAATATAAAATAGGCAAATCCAAAAGCCCTTTATACACTAAATAAAGTATATTTATAATCCTACCTGTTCTACCATTTCCATCATAAAAAGGATGTATGCTTTCAAATTGATAATGAATAATTGCCATTTTTACTAAAAAATCAAGTTCATCTAGAGTATCATCGTTAATGTATTGCTCTAAATTTTTCATAAGTTTTTGTATATCATCAAAATTTTGTGGTGGTATATGCTTGATTTCACCTGTAATAGGATTTTTAAGCATGGTTCCGCTTTGTTTTCTAAAACCTGCATTATTTCCTTCTAATCTTTTTTGAATTTCTAAAATATGAGCATTTCTTAATAATTGCTCTTTTTTTAAAAGCTCATATCCTTTTTTTAAAGCATTTTCATAGTCTTTTACTTCTTTTGTTGCCCTTGTGAGTTTCTTTTCATCAATTTTAGATAAAAAAAGCTCATCGTGAGTAGTAATAATATTTTCTATCTCACTTGAATCTTTAGCTTCTTGCAAAATTAAAGCATTGATTAAAATATTTGGGTTTGGAATGCTTTTACTAAGTCCATTTAATTCGGCTAATTTTCTTGAAGCTTTGATGATAAGGTTATAAATATTTGCGTTTAATTTTATATCTAAAGGTAGTTTTGGCGGTATAAACTCTTTCATGTTTTTTCCATATGTTAAAATTTATAAAATTTTTTAACATTATAAAAAAATATGTTAAAAAAATCAAAAATTTTTAACATATTAATTCTACGCACCTTTAGTATAGTATCTTACTTTATTTTCCCTATTGCAATAAAAACCTAGCTTTAATATAATTTCAAAAACCACAAAGGAGAGAAAATGGACTCAAAAATCTTTTTAGAAAATGGTCGTGTTAAAAGCAAAGGTTATGCCATGCTTAGCAAAGATTCTAAATTCACACCTTTTGAATTTACACGCCATAAAGTAGGCAAAAACGATATCTTAATCGCTATCAAGTACGCAGGAATTTGCCATAGCGACATACACACTGCAAGAAGTGAATGGGGCGAAGCAACCTACCCTTGCGTACCTGGCCATGAAATAGCAGGAGAAGTCATCGCAGTGGGTGAAAATGTGAGTAAATTTAAAGTAGGCGATTATGCTGGGGTTGGGTGCATGGTAAACTCATGTGGAGAGTGCGAAGCATGCAAAAAATCTCAAGAGCAATTTTGCGAAAATGGTAAAACCATCTACACTTATAACTGCAAAGATGTATTTCATGATAATGAAAACACCTATGGAGGTTACTCAAACAACATCGTAGTAAGTGAAAAATTTGCTATCAATGTACCAAAAAATGCACCACTTGAAAAGATAGCGCCTTTGCTGTGTGCGGGTATTACTACCTACTCACCGCTTAAATTTTCAAATATTAAAGAAGGCTCAAGCGTAGCCGTAGCAGGATTTGGTGGGCTTGGTATGATGGCAGTAAAATATGCTGTGAAAATGGGTGCAAAAGTAAGTGTTTTTGCAAGAAATGAAAACAAAAAAGCACAAGCTCTAGCTATGGGTGTGAGTAATTTTTATACTAGTACAGATAAAAGTGCGGTAAAAGAAAGATTTGACCTCATCATTTCCACCATACCAACCCCTTATGATCCGCTAGCTTATATGGATTTATTAAAATTTGGTGGTGAGATGGCTATAGTAGGATTACCTCCACATGAAGTAAGTCCTAGCATTAACATCATTCATTTTGTACATAAAGCCGGTAAAAAAGTATATGGCTCGCTTATTGGGGGCATTAAAGAAACTCAAGAAATGCTTGACTTTTCTTTAGAACATGGAATTTATCCTGAAATTGAACTCATCAAACCAAGCGAGATTGACAAAGCTTATGAAAACCTCACTTCAGGAAAAGCCAAATTCCGTTATGTAATCGATATGAGTGAGCAGGATTAATACTCATCAAAAATCACATCGCTAGTATCAAAACCTCTTTGCTTGGCTATTTCAAGCAAAGAGTTTATTTGCTCTTTTGCTAAAATCTCTCTTGATAAAATCCATAAATATTTTTTATCAGGACTACCTACGATAGAAACTTGATAGCTTGTGTCAATGTAAATAATCTCATAATTTGGCTTGTTAAAAACATTCATAAAAATACTAAATTTAACCGCTAAAGATCTTGGTGATTTTACCCTAGCTTTGCCATTTGCCTGAGAGATTTCTCCATTTTCTTTAGTGCATATATTTTTGACTTTGATTATAGGCGTAGAGCCTTCATACTCTAGCTCATATTCTGCCTTAGCACTTTTGCAAGTTTTTTGAAAAAAGGCAGGTTTTCTAGCCATTTCTAACCATGTGCCCATGTATTTTTCTAAATTTATACCATCTAATAATTCTATCATTTTTCTTCCTTTTGATTTGCCTCGCCCCAATCACACATCGCTTGTAAAATAGGAATTAAACTTTGACCTTTTTTAGCAAGGCAGTATTCTACTTTTGGAGGGATTTGTGGGTATTCTTTACGCGTGATTAAATCATCATTTTCAAGCTCTCTTAAAGTATGTGTTAAGGTCTTAAAAGAAATATTACCAAGATATCTTTTAAGTTCATTATATCTTACAACTTCATAACGAAACAAACAATACAAAACGCTCATCTTATACTTTCCCGAAATCAAAGATAAAGTATAATTAAATCCGCATTCTGTAAAATCGCACTTTTCTTCCATATACTTTCCTTTTATATAGCATCATGCTTTTTTATATTATAATCCAAAATCATTTTTTATCAAAATGAAAACAAATTAAAAATGGTTTCGATGGATTTCATCACAAATCTTATCATTGCTGTTATTGTTGGTGGGGCATGCGGGGCTGTGCTTCATTTATGGAAAAAGAAAAAAGAAAAAGATAGTAGCGAAAAATAATATGTGAAGCAAAATGCTTCACATATATCTATACTAATTGTCTATCATTTTTATGATATTTTAAAATACCCTCTGCACAACGATAAGCCAAAGCTCCAACTGTATCAGTAGGATTATATCCGCTATTGTGCTGAAAATTTCCTGCACCCACAACAAAAAGATTATCCATATCCCAATGTTGCAAATAAGTATTAACAACACTTGTTCGAGGATCAGCACCCATAGTAGTTCCACCCGTATTATGTGTAGATTGATAAGGCACAATACTATAATCTTTTAAATAAGTTCCTTTTTTAATTGATCTCACTCCTTGCATTTTTTTAGCTACTTCAGCTGTTTTATCTGTTATAAATTTATGCAAAGCACGATCTTGATCTGTAAAATTATAAGTAAGTCTTACAAGTGGCGTTCCAAAAGCATCTTTATAGGTTGGATCTAAACTCAAATAGTTACTTTTATGTGGTAAAGATGCGCCTTGCCCTCCCACTGTAATGGCTCTTGTAAAATTATAGTTTAAAGCTTTTTTAAATTCAGCTCCCCAACTTGGAGTTCCTTTTGGCAGAGGAGCTGATTGGATAGGGCGATTTCCAAGTTGCACACTATAAATCATAGCTCCGTGTAAAAACTTCTCTTTTGAGTGATCAAAATTATCCCCATTATAATCATCGCAAGTTGTACCCAAAGCACCTGAACCCATATATGTATTAAATTGCTCATCAAAAAATGCTGTTGTTCCCATATTGATTTGATAACAATAGTTTTTACCTAAAGTACCTTTGCCTGTATTTGGATCGTATTGCTCACCTATACCACTTACCATTAAAAGCTTAGCATTGTTAAACATATAGCTTGTAAGCACTACAATATCTGCTGGCTGAATATACTCTTTCATAGTTCTAGTATCTACAAACCTAACTCCTGTAGCTTTACCATCTTTTTTTAGTATTTCTATAACATTACTATGAGTTCTTATAGTATATTTTCCTGTGCTCATGGCTTTAGGTATGACAGTATTAATAGGACTAGCCTTAGCACCATACTCGCAACCAAAACGCTCACAATAAGCACAATATTGACATGGGGCTAGATCTTGACCATCTGGATTAGTATAACCGCCTTTTGAATTAGCCGCAGGTAATCTAAATGGATGTAATTTCATTTCTTTTGCAGCTTTTTCGAAGCGTTTAAGCATTTTAGTATTTTCTAAAGGTTCTTGCGGATAAGGACTTGATCTAAACAAACCCATTTTTTCAGCAAGTGGGTTTTCTTCTCCACAAATTCCACAAGTTTTTTCAAACTTATCATAATAAGGTTCCATATCTTTATAGGTTAAACCCCAATCTTGCAAGGTATAATCATCACCTAATTTATTACCATATCTTTCAAAACTTTTTGTTTTAATCTCAAAATCATAAGGTAAAAATCTAAAGGTCCAACCATTCCAATGTACCCCTGCACCACCAACATTACTTCCAAGTAAAAAAGATCCCATTTTTCTATATGGTAAAGCTAAACCATTGACGTTATGGCGAAAAGTTACTGTATCTTTTGAGCAATCTTGCATTAAACCATAGTTAATACCATATCTCCACTCATCGTGAATCATTGCAAAATTTTCCGTAGTTTGCATCATACCACGCTCTAAGCTCAAGACAGTCAATCCAGCTTTGGTAAGTTCTGCTGCAACTATACCACCTGTCCAACCAGCTCCTACTGTTACCACATCTACTTTTTTTAATACTTCTACCATAATTTATCCCTCCATATCAGCTAAACTCATAGGCTCTATGTCAAAAAACTCATCACTTGCAATTTTGTCAATATAACTCATTTGAGCACCAGGATATTGCATCATTCTCCATCCATTTTTATTGTCATTGCCACCATAAATTGGATCAGACAAAACTCCAGCTATTGTCATATCCCTTAAAAGAGTAAAAAATTCAGAAGATTTAAATCCTATGAAATCGATTTTATTTTTTTCCAAATCAACTAAAATTTTATCTTGCTCAACTCCTTTTAAAGATGAAAAAGTTTTTTTATAACGCTTTTGAGATATTATTTCCAAAGCTTTAACACCCTCTAAAAAAATCTCATTACGCTTCATTGGGGTTTGATAACCTTGCTCAGCAATTCCTTCTATAAATGGTCCTTGTAAGTATTCTCTATCATTATAACCATAAGCTGAAGCTAATTGATTATCAATAAAATAAGGTACGCCTAAACCTATAGCACCATCACCTTGCTCATCTTTTGGATAAATTCTCTCACATGCTGCACTTAGATTATCAAAATCAGTCTGCACTTGAAAAAACATTTTTCCTCTTATTTTATTTGAACCTCCTTGTGTTTTCTTGTGCGCATGAGTTAATTCTGCAGCATGCAATATAGCTCCACCACTCATAGTGCTAGCAGCAACCACGCCGCCACCTAAAAGACTTAATTTAAAAAAATTTCTACGATCAATGACATTATCTTGCATATCTTCCTCCTTTTTATTGACAATATCAAATCATATCAATTCTATTCCTTGATTTTTTAATATAGTCTTAAATAAAAAAAATAATACTATTTTTGTATTATTTTAAAAAAATCAATCATAAAAAGTAACATATTTGTTTTAAACTTTCTTATAATATAGTATCTTACATAAACTTCGGCATTGAAATATAGTTATAGTTAAATTATAATTTTAAAAAACATAAAAAGGAAAAATATGCAAAAAGTATTATTATTAAATGGTGCAAAAGAATTTGGACACTCCAAAGGAAGACTAAACACAAGCTTGCATGAGCTTGCACTTAAGACTTTACAAGAACTTGGTTTACAAACCCAACAAACACACATAGATCAAGGTTATAACACAAACGATGAGGTAGAAAAAATTCTAAATGCTGATGTTTTGATCTGGCAAATGCCTGGTTGGTGGATGGGAGAGCCTTGGATAGTGAAAAAATACATTGACGATGTTTTCACAGCAGGACATGGAGTGTTTTATAAAAACGATGGTAGAAGTCATAATGAACCTACTAAAAATTATGGCACAGGTGGGCTTTTAAAAAATAAAAAATACATGCTTTCGCTAACTTGGAATGCTCCAATGCAAGCTTTTGATGATGAGAATGAATTCTTTAATGGAGCCGGAGTTGATGGAGTGTATTTACACTTTCACAAAGCACATGAGTTTTTAGGAATGAGTGCTTTGCCTACTTTCATAGCAAACGATGTAATCAAAAATCCTCAAGTACAAGAATATTTCACAAATTATAAAGCGCACTTAGAAAAAATTTTTAAAGCTTAGAAATTTGGGATTTGATGCTAGAAATCATTGATTTTTTAGCCTCAAATTCACTTTTTAAATTCAAAATAATCTGTCTTTTAGTCTCAATAAAATCAACAAAACTTTGCATATAATTTTTATAAATTTTAAAAACCACAGGCTTATTTAAAAGCAAATCTTCAAATTCATATACATTAAGCTCGGTTAATACTCTTTGGTGCACTTCACTTGCTTTTGGATGATACAAGCTAAACTCGGTACTATCAAGCTCGTAAAATTCTTTACTCGCATTCATTTTAGTACTAAAAAATCCCAAAGTAAGTTTAGTAGCACTTTCATAATTTGCCAAAGCCTTTAGATTAAGCTTTTCTAAAAATAGATCAAGTTCAAGTTGGCTTTTAAACAATAATTGTTTAAAATCTTTTAAAAAAAGTTCTTCACTAGCACTAGCAAAGCTTCTAAAACTAGCAAATTCTTTTTCACTTTCTAAGGCATTTTCTTTTTGTAAATTTGAAAATTGAGCCTTAAAAAGCAAAATTTGCTCTTCTAAATGAGTAAAAAATAAGGAAAAATCATCTTTAATTTGACTAAATTCTAAAGCGATTTCATTTTTTAATCTTTTAAATTCCTTATTCATTGCTTCAGAGTTATAAAACATAGCCAAAAACGCATCATCACTTGAAAGATATGGTGCTTTATAAGCAACTTTTTCATAAAGATTTTTCTTAAATAAACCCTTAGCTTCTTTATAATAACTACTATCTTTTTCTTTGATAAATTTTAAAATTTCTTGAGCAATTTTTTCTCCAACAAGTTTTAATTTATCTAAACAATTATGATTTAAAATTTTGATTTTTTGCTCTAGTTTGCTTGCTTTGAAAGTTTGCAAAACAGTATTAAATTTAAGCTCTAATTGCTCTAGCGCATTTTGAAACAAATCATATTGATTTGACAAAAGTTCGCATAAATTACTAAGTTTTTCTTTAATAAAATCTTTTTTAATGCACTCATAATCAAGTTCTTTTAAATACTCATAAAGTAAAGGTAAATTTGACTTTTGTAAATCAAATTTTGCTTCTTTGCATGAAATTGCGATGATTTTTTCAAAATACTTATCAAAAACTAAATGTGCATAATTTAAAACATTTTCTAGCTCATCTTGACTTAACTTATCTTTTTGATTTAGCACGCAAATTCCGCCACGCTCTAAAAGCTTAGCATTTGCTTTTATAGCATCTTCTTCACTTTTTTTACCTGCATTATCAATCAAACTAAGCCAAATAGCACTATGTATAAAAGAAAGTTCTTTAAAAGTAGTTAGCGTATCGGTGGTGTTTGCATTTAAACCTGGGGTATCTATAAGTGTGATATCTTTTAAAAGCTCAATAGGTGCAAAAAGGTGCAAACTTTTAGTTTCTTTTAGCTCATTTCTTTGATCGCTAAATTTAGAAAGTTCGTCTATATCAACAATCTCATCACTGCCATCTTCATATTCAACTCTTAAAAAATACTCCTTAGCATAGCGTAAAAAAGTAGGCTTAAAAGTCACTGGCACCACGCCTGTTGGCAGGCATTCTTTTTGTAAAATTAAATTTAAAAGCGTAGATTTACCACTAGAAAATTGCCCTATAATAGCCACATTAATGGCTCTTTTATAGCTAGCTATAATCATTTCAAGATCTTTTAAAAAGACATCATTTAAATGCAAACTCGGTTCTAAAAATGCATTTTTGATTGCTAAAATTTTTCCTTCAAAACTATCATCAAAACTTTTACAATAAGCATTTTCATAAGCTTTTAAAAAATCATTAATCAAATCATTTTGCATTTAAAAGCTCCGTTTTTAAAGTCTTTAAACTTTGTAATTTTGTATTGTTTTTTTCTAAAAACTCTTTGGAATTTTGTTCATTTTGTTCTATTTGTAAAATCAAGTCTTTTAAGTCTTTGATTTGCTCTTCTTGTTCTTTTTCGTATAATTTTAAACTAAATTCTAAATTAGTAAAAAATTCTTGATTATTTTTTAAATCTAGTGCGATTTTTTCTATATTAAATGTTTGTAATTTTTCTAAAATTTGATTTTCTAAAGAACTTTCTAATTTATAAATATCTTGCGTGGATTCTAAATTTTTTAAAAGTCCTGCTTTTAATGCCATAAAAAGATCATTGGTAAAAATGCTTTCTATTTTTGTTTCAACCTTACTTTTAAAATCATCACAATTTTGCTCTAAAATAGCTTTTAAAAAATCATATTTCACACTTAGAGTGTTTTTAAGCTCATTAATTTTATACTCACTTTGCTGTTTTAGCTCTCTTAAAAGATCAAAAATTCCATCTTTTAAAGTCGTATCAATGATAATATTTAGTCTTTGAGTGTTGTTTTTGATTTTATTATTTTGATTATATTTTAGCTCATCTATAAGTTTTTCTTTTAATTTCTTAGCTAGTAAATGCAAAAGTGTTAAAATTTCTTGAGTATTTTCATCTTTTGTGTTAAAAATAGCACTTAGTTCTGCTTTTACTTGCATTAATTTTTCTTTTTTTGCTTTAAAATCATTAACAATAGCTTGATTTTGCTTATCAAGCTCAAAGTTTTCATAATTTAGCATTTTATTAGAAAATTTAATTTTTTCTTCTATTTTTTCTAAATGTAATAATAATTCTTTTTTATAAGCACTTAGAGCAATTTTGTTTTTATCATATAAACTTTTAGCTATAAGTTCTTCTAGTGTTAAAATATTACTTTGTTCTAAATTCCCACCTTTTTTTTGATAAAAATCATTAGCTAATTTTGAAGAAATACACACAAAATCTAAATTATCTAATAATTCTTGGCTAAGCTGCTTTTGTGCTAAATTTTCTTTGAGTTTATTTTTAGTATAGTTAATTACTTCTTGCAAGTCTTTTTGACTAAGCAAGTCAGCCTTAGTAAGCACAATCAAAAGCTTACTTACCCTTGAAGTTAGCAAACATTCTATAATAAAATCACAATCTTTTTGACTAAGACTTTGAGAAGCATTCATAAGGTGGATTAAAAAGTCAGCCTTGCTTATATACGCTTTTGTTAAAAGCTCTCTTTGGATAATAACATCATCAAGTCCTGGGGTATCAACTATACAAACATTATCTTTTAAAAAATCAAGCGATGAAAAAAGCTCTATTTTTTTAATAAGTGCTGAGATTTTGTTTTTTGCACTAGTGTAATTTTTTAATTCTTCAATTTTTATTTCTATATTTTTATTTTCTTTTTCAAGATATTCATTTAGATTAAAATTTTGCTCTAATTGTTTTATAAGTTCTTGCATGTCTTGATTATCTTTAGAGCTTTTTAAAATATCTTGCCATTCTTCATCACTCCAAAAATATATCTTAGCTTTTTGATCTTTGCCGTATTTTAAAACACTCAAATTTGCAGTTTCAGGCACATTAGATACACCTAAAAAATCTTTTTTTAAAAGCGCATTTAGCATGCTTGATTTACCTGCATTTACCACACCCGTTACCGCGATAGAAAAATCAATATTACTAAATTTAACCAAAGCTTCTTGTAAGAGTTTTTGAGCTTTTTCATCCTCGCAAAGCTCTTGTAAGTTTTGATTAATGAGATCTAGTGTTTGATGTGAGTTTTTAACTTCTTGCTTGTAATCTTTTTGAATAACTTTTTGCCTAGATACAAAAGCATATATTAAAGTATTATCGGTGATTTTTTGAAGTTTTTCCAAGGCTTTTAAAAGCTCGTTTTTGTCTAAAATTCCTAAATTTAAAGCATTAATAAAACAAACCTGTGCATATTGTATACCATAAAGATCTAAGCGTAAATTTAAGCTTTTCATCAAATTTTTAAATTCATTTAAAGCGCTAAATCTTTCATAATTATCAAGATTAGTACTTAAAAGAATTGCTGCTTTTTGAGCATCAATTAAACTTTCATCAAAAAGTGTATTTGTGTCAAGATAAACACTATGATTTTGCCAAATTTGTTTTAGTAAGGTTTTAAGTGCCCCCTTTTCTTGGGGGCTAGGATTATTTGTTTCTTTGAGCGACAAGCTGTCTTCTCATATAAGCAATTTTACTTTGTAAAGGCAGTTCTTTTGGACAATTATCTTCACATGCAAGTAAAGACATACATCCAAATACACCATCATCATCGCCCACTAATTCATAAAAATCCTCTATAGTTCTATGATCATGTGGATCTTGTAAATATCTAGCTGTTCTTAAAAGTCCAGTAGCTGCGATAAAGTCAGGTCTCATTAGCTTAGTCGCACAAGAAGCAACACAAATTCCACACTCTATACAACGATCAAGTTCAAAAGTCTCATCAGCAACTTCTGGCTCAATACGCTCTTCAAGTTTAGAAATATCTGTTTCTTTTTCATTATGTACCCAGCTTTCAACGCGTTTGCACATACCATCAAACCACTCACCTGTATTAACACTCAAATCTTTGATATGTCTAAATGCAGGTAAAGGCATAAGCTCTATAACGCCATCTGGATAGTCTTTTGTCAATGTTTTACAAGCAAGTTTTGGCTTACCATTGATCATCATAGCACAGCTTCCACAAATCCCTGCTCTACATACAAAGTCAAAACTCAAATCCGCATCCATTTTTTCTCTGATTTGAGTTAAGCACACAAAAATCGTCATAAATGGAGTTTCTTCAAGCTCATAAGTAACAAAATGAGGCTTAGAAATTTTACTTAATGGATTATATTTAAATGCTCTTATTGTTAATTTTCTACTCATAATCAACTCCTATTCTTTGATTTGGCGCTTTAAATTTAGCTTGTAATTCATAAGGCATTAAAGCATGTTGAATTTCATATCTACCTTTGCCTTCTGCTTCCATTTTTTCACGGATCGCATCAACTTCAGCTTGGCGTTTTTCACTTAATGGGTTTTCAATGATATTTCCTTTAGCACCATAACCTCTAAATGCAGGTGGGATTTCCATTTTCATAATGTCAAGATCTTCATACTCAACTCTAGGCATACTTTCACCTTCTACCCAGTAAGTATTTGTTCTTTTCATCCAATTTAAATCATCTCTTTTTGGATAATCTTCTCTATAATGAGCCCCACGGCTTTCTGTTCTTAAAAGTGCACCATAAGCAACACATAAAGCAATTTTTAGCATTCTTGGAACTCTGTAAGCTTCTTCAAGCTCTGGATTTGCACATTTTAATTCTTTATCATGCACTTTTAGATCAAGTGATTTATGATATAACTCTTCAAGTTCTTTAACCGCTTCTTCAAGACCTTGACCTGTTCTAAAGATAGCTACTTTTTCCCACATAATGTCTTTCATTCTGTTTTTGATTTCAAATACATCATGTTTTCCTTCTTTACTTACAAGAGATTTTAAATAATCATACTCTTTAGAAAGGAAAGATTTAACGATGTTTATATCAATTTCTGAACCATTTTCTTTACAATATTGTGCAAAATAATCCCCTACGATCATACCTGCAACAACAGTTTCTGAACATGAATTTCCACCCAAGCGGTTAAATCCGTGCATGTCCCAACAAGCTGCTTCACCACATGCAAAAAGACCATTTAGCCATTGACTTTCACCGGTTGGTTTTGTTCTAATACCACCCATTGAGTAATGTTGCATAGGTAAAACTGGTGCCCAGCCTTTTGGACCCTCATCAGCAGGATCAATACCATTAAATGTTTTACAAATATCTTGAACATCGCGAAGATTTTTTTCAACATGAGCACGACCAAGGATAGAAATATCAAGCCATAAATGATCTCCATAAGGGCTTTTTACCCCTTTTCCTTTTCTAATATGCTCCATCATTCTACGACTTACAACATCCCTACTTGCAAGTTCTTTTTTCTCAGGCTCATAATCAGGCATAAAGCGGTAACCATCAACATCTCTTAAGATACCACCATCACCTCTACAACCTTCAGTTAGTAAGATACCACTTGGCACGATTGGAGTTGGATGAAATTGCACTGCTTCCATATTTGAAAGTCTACAAAGTCCAGTTTCAAGTGCAATAGCAGCTCCTGTTCCCTCACAAATAACAGCATTTGTAGTTTGTTTATAAATTCTACCATAACCACCTGTTGCAATCATAGTTCCTCTAGCAACATAAGCAATTAATTCTCCATTAGTTAAATCTCTAGCAATAGCTCCTAAACATTTTTTACCATCATGAATTAATCTTACTGCTTCCATTCTATCAATGATTTTAACTTGATGTTTAATCGCTTCATTTGCCACACCATATAACATACAATGCCCTGTTGCATCAGCTATATAACATGTTCTCCATTTTTTAGTACCACCAAAGTCTCTTGCATTTATAAGACCATGCGCTTCTTCTTTTTCTTCGATAGTAGTTTTTTGAGCGTTTATAACAACAGTTCTAGGTCCTTTTGTAACTCTAGTCCAAGGCACACCCCAAGCAGCAAGCTCACGAACCGCTTTTGGAGCAGTTTGCGCAAACATTCTAGCTACTTCTTGATCACAGCCCCAATCAGATCCTTTTACTGTGTCAGCAAAATGCACATCTTCATTATCACCTTCGCCTTTTACACTATTTCCTAAACTTGCTTGCATACCACCTTGTACAGCAGCTGAGTGAGATCTTTTAACTGGACAAATACTTAATAAAGTTACACTCTGACCACTTTTTGCAACTTCAATAGCAGCTCTTAAACCTGCAAGACCACCACCAATAACTAAAGCATCACTATATTGTATGTTCATATTTAGCTCCATCATAAGTTTTTACTATTTGTGCTACAGAGTTGTTTTGGTAATTATTAAGACCTATTTTTGCAAAAGCAGCTAAGCTTAATACACCTAAAACTAAGAAGAAAATACTAATAAACCATTTTGCTTTTTTAAGTTTTTTACGACTTTCTTTTGCATCTTTACCTTCAAACCAACCCCATTTTACACATAATCTATATAAACCAATACTTCCATGCAACTCAACACAGATTAATAAGGCAATATAAAATAACCACATAAAATGACTTACCACTCTATCGCCTGACATATCAGCACTGATTTTATCTGCATTAGTTATAACAAAAATCAAATGCGCTGAACCTAGAAAAAACATTACAAAACCAGTTGCAGCTTGAACCCACCATAAAGAAGAATCACCATGATTCATATATTTTAAGTGTGTTCTACAAAGTTGATATTGTCTAAAATTGATAGGAAATTTTCTCATTGCAAGACCTGCATGCACAAAGAAAATCACTAAAACACAGGCAGCTAAAAAAGAAGTGATGTAGCTCATCATAGGGCTATCAATGATAAATTTTAGTTCCAAAAAGTGAACTACTGAATCAAAAAAATCATCACTAACCAAAATGGTAGAAACGAAAAACATATGTGCCCACATAAACAAGCCTAAAATCAAGCCTGTTGCACTTTGAATATAGTCAAGTTTTGCTGGCATTTTGCTTTTTTTGCCATCAACACTCTTGCCTAAAAAACCTTCAATGAGTTGGCTCATATTTACTCCTTTAAAAAGTTGATAATTTATAATATCGGAGCAATTATAGAACTTTTATTCTTAAAAAAAATAAAAATTTATAAATTTTTTTTAATATTTCTTAAATAAAAAGATAAAATTAGTCCTAATAAAAACATTATAATACTTAAAATTTGGCCCATACTCATACCAAAAGCAACAAAGCCTATACCAAAGTCAGGCTCTCTATAAAACTCACAAACAAAACGCGCTAAAGCATAAAAAATTGTATAATAAGCAATAAGCTCTCCATTGTATTTTTTATATTTTTTTATCAATAATAAAATGATAAAAACTATAAAACCTTCTAAAAATGCTTCATAAAGTTGCGAAGGATGACGCAATATCCCATCTACATAAATACCCCAAGGTACATCCGTAGCTCTACCAAATAGCTCTTGATTTAAAAAATTTCCAATACGCCCAAAAATATAACCACATGGCACACTAATAGCAACCAAATCTAAATATTTCCATAAATTTTGTTTATTTTTTTTACAAAAAGCATAAGTTGCTATTAAAAATCCTATAACAGCACCATGATAACTCATACCTCTAATTCCTACAAATTCTCCATTATAAAAAGGATTAAAAATTTGCCAAGGATGCGTAAGATACCATAAAGTATTTGCATCATAAATTAAAATATAACCCAATCTTGCACCTAAAATTACACCAATTTCAACCCATATAAAATAACTATCAAGCATAGCTTTTGAAATTCCCATATTGTCTTTAATAGCATAGTATTTTGCAACCATTAAAGCAACAAGTAAGGCTAATACATACATAATACCATACCAATGCACTTTTAAACCAAAAATTTCAAAAGCCACTACATCAAAATTTGCATAAATATTTTGCCAAAATTCCATAAAAAAGCCTTTATAATAAAACACATAATATAACAAAAAATTGTATAATTATAAAAATAACAAGGAGAGAAAATGAAAAAAATATTATTATTTTTTAGCATAATTTTATTTTTAAGTGCTTGCACTGGTAATCAAAAAACTTATTATATTTCTATGCCAAGTTTTAAAAGTTCTTTTGAAGAACATAACAATACAAAAGAAAATAGCCCAAAAGTTAAAATCAATGAAATAGAAATTATTAAAAATACTTTTTATAGTTCTTATTTTGAACAATCTACCCTAAATCAAAGAATCAATAAAAGCCTAGAATTACTAAAAAAACAGCTATTTAAAGATAGTAAAGCACTATTAGAAAGTAAAGGATATACTATAGATAATGAAAATCCTGATTATGTTTTTAATATTACCATCAGTGCTAACTTATATGAGGATAAAGTTACAAGAAATTCAAGTCTTGGAGGCGATAGTGTAGAATCTTCTTTTATGATTATTTTAGAAGCTCAAAGTCATTTAAATAATTTGCATCAAGAAGATACTTTCCAAAGCACAACAAGCTCTGCAAAATTAAATGATCCTATTATTTTAAACTATCCTATAAAAGGTCAAGCAAGTATAGAAAGTTTTAGACAAGTTTATAGTGCTGTCCCAACCCAAGTAAATGAAAGTCTTGCAGCTAGTGCTTTGGAAATTGATAAAGTTTTTATTGCTTTTTACAAAGAAATCACTTCTAGTTTAAAAACCAATATAAAAGAAATTAAGGAAGAATCAAAAGTACAAGAAAATTTAGAAGCTCAAGATATAAAACAAGATAGTAAAAAGGAAGAAAAAATCTCTCCTTATCAAAATAATGAAGTAATTATTTTTGAATAGCTAAAGCATGAAACACTTTGATTCTAAATTTAAGATCAATGTGTTTTTCTTCTGATTTAAATTCAACAGGCGTACTTATTTCTATTAAATTTTTATATCTTTGTAAATCATTTAAAAAAGAATAAAAAGCTTGTGGATTCTTCATCTTTACGCTAACTCCAAATTGATATTTTAAATATTCTTGTCTTTTTTTAATAGGAATAAGATTTATTTTAACATCATCAAAATAATTTTTCATAAAATCCATTAATTCTTTTTGAGAAAATTCCGCATTGATTTGAGCTAAATTTTGCGCGTTTGTACTTTGAAAATCTCTAATAACCTTTTCCAAAGCTTGTAATTCATTTAATGCTTTGGTATTTTGAATTTGTTGAGCGGTTAATCTGGAATGTTCGATTTTATAATCCTTCAAAAAAGGTACAATTAAGAATAAAATCAATATTGCACAAAGTGCAACAAATGAAAAAGAATAAATCAATATCTTTAATATATCAGCTTCTTCTAAGCTCTTATCTTTTTTGTTCATACATTTCCTCTGGTATAGTAATATTTACACTAACAAAGCGATACCACCCATTTTCTAATTGATAATAGCTTGTTTGAGAATTTGAAAAAATACTTCTTAATGGGGCTTCCAACAACAAGGCAAACATTTCTTTAGTAGGTGTAATACCTCTTAAAATAAGCGACCTATCTTCCATTAAAACCTCATCTAAAGATATATTTTTAGGCACTAAAGTAAAAAGGTTTTGAATACTTTTTAATAAAACTTTATTTTTACCATTCTCTCGTTCTTGTTCTAAATCCCCTAAAATCATTTCTGCTTTATTATTTTGTTTTACTAATTCTTGATATTTAAGTTTATTGGAATTAATTTGAGCTATGATTTGAGCCAATTCTTTTTTCTTATCATCAAGTTGCACAGATGCATAGTAGCTTTTAAAAACAACAACAATAAACACCACAAAAATCAAAGACACACTAATACTAGTAAAATAAATCCAAATTCTAGTAAAAAGATTAAAAACTGGTTTTATCTTAGGCTTTATTAAACTATATCTCATAGCTTCAAATCCTTAACTACAAGCTCATTCATCAAATTTAAAGTATCTATAAGCTCTACTTTTGGCTTTATAAAAAGCTCATTTTCTAAATAATCTAGCGAGGTTGCACTAAAACTTTCCTCATCAAAAATTACAATTTCTTCTAAAAAACTATTATCATACAAAGGATTATGATAAAATTCTTTTACACTTGAAATGATGTATTCTATCATTTTCATATCTGAACTAAAATTTTCTAAAGATTCCATAGGAAGCTGCTCTTCATTCTCATCTAAATCTTCAAGCTTATCAAGTTCTTTACTCATCTCTTCTAAACTTTTTAAATCATAATTTTGTTCATTTTCTTCTTCTTGGCTTTCATCATCAATTTGCAAATCAAATTCTTCTTTAATGTCATCAAAAAAATCAACTTCGTCATAATTTTGACTAGCTATATTAAAATAACTTCCAAATAATATAATCTCATTTTTACAAATTAACATCGCAACAAAATCATGATATCTATACACATAAAGGCCTATTTTTTCTTCAAAACCTCTATTTGCTATACAATGATAAAGCAAAGAAAAAGGTGAGTAAAGCAAATCTAAACCACCAAAAGCCTCATAATCTTCTTTGTAAGAACTCAAAGATTGATTGGAAACATACAACAAAGCATTATTAAAAGGAATACATTTAACATTATTTGCTTCTACTCCAAAATTAGAAAGCTCTTTAAAATTTGGACTTGGCACTACACCTTGAGCAATAGGTGTAAAAAAAGTACAAATATAATAAATTTGAAAGTCTTTACTTAAATTTTTAACATATTCTATTGCTTTTTCTTTATCTTCAAAACTTTTTTCAAAAGTATCAACTGGTTGAGATTTTTTCCAAGTATGACATCTTATAATGTATTGTTTTTCATCATAACAAATACAAATTAAAAGCTGTAAAATATACTTTCTAAAAAAAGATAACATGGTGTTTATCCTTTATCTATTTGATTTATCATATCAAATTTTTCTTTTATCAATACTTTAGCTTCTTCTAAATTCAAATTTTGTATTTTGATTTCTTCACTTAATCTATAAGTAATCTTAGAAAAAGGCTTAGGTAAGATCATTTTATCCCAACTTTTAAATTCCCAAAAAGAGCTTGCTTCGTAATTTAGCAAAAAAAGTGGAGCATTTTTTTTTAAAGCTATCATCACAGAACCATCTGAAACACTATGATAAGGTCCTCTTGGCCCATCTGGAGTGATAATCACATCATCGCCTTGATCTAAAATTTTAAAAGATTGTTTTAATAAAGCCAAAGCACCTTTACTTGTGCTACCTCTTAAAGTATCTAAGCCAAAAAAAGCAATATTTCTAGCAATGATTTCTCCATCTTTATGGTGTGAAATCATCACATAAGCTTTTTTTCCTTTAATACCCATTTTACGATAAGCAAAAGGCATTAGAGCAAGACGCCCATGCCAAAAAAGTATCACGCATGATCTTTTTGGAAGCTTTTGCCCTAAATAAACCTTTCTACAAGTTAAAAAAATCAGCCATTGTAATAAAAAAATTCCAAAGGCTAAAAGATTAATCTTAAAGGATTTCGCCATTTAACACCATACGCCTAGGATTGGTGATTTTTACTTTTTTCATTTGTCCTAATAACTCTTCACTGCCTTTAACTTGAATCAAAAAGTTATTATCACTTCTACCTGCTACAAAACCTTCACTTCTTAATTCTTCAAATAAAACTTCAAATTCTTTATCTTTTTGTTTTACAACAATTTCATCTAAAATTTCTGTATGTCTTGCTTGTAAAACACTCAAGCGTTTTGAAGCTACATCATCAGGAATTTGATTTGGCATAGTCGCAGCTTTAGTTAGCGGTCTTTTAGAGTATTTAAAAGAAAACATTTGCTCAAATCGCACTTTTTCAAGCACATCCATGGTATCTTCAAAGTCTTTATTACTCTCACCTGGAAAAGCCACAATCACATCAGTAGAAATACTCACATCTTTACACATAGAACGAAGTTTCAATGCTCTATCTAAATACCACTCTTTAGTATAACCGCGTTTCATAGCCTTTAAAATTTCACTTGAACCACTTTGCAAAGGCATATGCATAGACTTACAAACTTTAGGATTTTTAGAAAAAACCTCTAAAAATCTATCATCCATATGCAATGGATGTGGGCTTGTAAAGCGGATACGCTCTAAACCTTCGATTTCGCTTAACTTTTCCAAAAGATCTGAAAAATTAATCTTTTCATGAGCATTAGAAAATCTTTTGCCGTAATTGTTAACATTTTGTCCTAGTAAAAAAATCTCTTTAGCACCCTTAGAAACAGCTTTTAATGCTTCATTTTTAATAATCTCAAAAGGTATAGAAATCTCATCTCCTCTTGTGTGAGGCACTATACAATAAGTACAATGCTTATCACAACCTATGGAGATATTAATATAGGTCTTATAAAGGCTATTTCTAAAATCTGCAAAAGCATAATTACTCTCATCAAAATCTATATCATTACCTAAAAATTTTGGCGTATTTACAGCCTTTGTGATTTTAGAAACATTTCTAGCACCCAAAACAAAATCCACATTAGGAGCACGCTTAAAAATCTCATCTCCTAAATGCGAAGCAGTGCAACCACAAACTCCTATTTTAGCTCCATTTTTTTTGATTTTTTCAAAACTTCCAACTTCTGAAAAAAGCTTATGTACAGGCTTTTCACGCACTGAGCAAGTATTGATTAAAATCAAATCTGCTTCTTTTGCATCTTGAGTTAATTCGTAATTTTCTTTTTCTTTAAGTTCAGCTATCATATGCTCTGAATCACGCACATTCATAGCACAACCTAAAGTTTGTATAAAAAGTTTTTTACTCAAAGAATATGTACCTCATACATAAAATCTGCATCATCTAAACCATATTTGATTGTTCTATGATAAACACATTTTCCTTTTTTTTCAAAATGCTCTACTAAAGCGATTAATTGCTTATGTGCATTGTCTTTATCAAAATAGAAAAATTTTTGACCTTCTTTATCCACAGCCTTTTCAATACTTTCTAAACTTATACTTTTTGGCTTTTCATCAACAGAGGTTCTTGCTATTTTTAAGTCCATATCATCATCCTCAAGTTTTTTTAATCTGAAATTATAGCAAATTTTACTTTTAATTAAACTTATTAAAGATATAATTTTATTCTTCAAACTTTTAAAATCCAAAATTAAGGTTGTATTGTCATTATGGAAAAAATCACAGATATAATTGAATCCATTGCTAATGAGAAAAATTTACAAATAGAAGATGTAAGAGAAAGAGTTAAAAAAGCACTTATTAATACTGCTAAGAAAATTTATGGCGATAAATATGAATTTTTTGTTGATTCGGGTAAAAATTTGCAACTTTATCAAAAAATCATCGTAGTAGCTGATAATGATGAAAGATTAGAAAATGAAAATGAACATTTTATCGCTTTAAGTAAAGCAAGGGCTGAAGCTAAAGATGTAGAAATTGGTGATGAGCTAACTTATGAATGTTCTTTGGAAAATTTAGGCCGCACTGCTGTAAATATCTTACATAAAGAATTAGAATATAACATTCAAAAACTCTTAGAAGAAAAAATCTATGAAAAATACCAAAAAATGGTAGGACATATGGTTTTTGGTAGCGTAGTAAGAGTAGATAGTGAAGAAAATACTTATGTGGAAATTGATGAGTTTCGTGCATATTTACCTAGAAAAAATCGTATCAAAGGTGAAAAATTTAAAGTAGGCGATGTGATTAAAGCTGTGATTAGACATGTATATATTGATAAATCAGGTATGAGAATGGAGCTTAGTAGAACTAGCCCTAAATTTTTAGAAGCTTTATTAAAAGCTGAAGTTCCTGAAATCAAAGATGGCCTTATAAATATTTATGCAAGTGCAAGAATTCCAGGCGAGAGAGCAAAAATCATCTTGCAAGCTAATAGCCCGAGTGTTGATGCAGTAGGAGCAACTGTGGGTATAAAAGGAGTTAGAATCAATGCTGTAAGCAAAGAATTAAAAAATGAAAATATTGACTGCATTGAGTATTCTAACGAAATGGCAATTTTAATCACAAGAAGCTTAGCTCCAGCCATTATAAACTCAGTTAGTATTGAAGATAAAAAAGCTATTGTAACGCTAAATAGCGAGCAAAAAAGCAAAGCCATAGGAAAAAGTGGTATCAATATACGCCTAGCTAGCATGCTTCTTGGATATGAGATAGAACTTAATGAAGTAAATAATGAAGATAAAACTAATAACCAAGAAGAAGCGTTTAAAAATCTTAAAGCTTTATTTGGAGAAAATTAAAGCTGCTTACCGACAGTTTGTTCGGTAAGCTTTCTTTCTAAAACTAAATCCACTATAGGTTGTTCTCTTTTATTTGCCTTTTGGCAGTGATTTTTATCAAAAAAATCTGTGATTTTAATAACTATTTTAGCCCATCTTTTATCACGCTCTCTCCAAGCATGAGACGATAAAGACTCCCAAGCATAACCATTAAACAAAGTAGCATTGACAAAATGATCAAGCGCTCTCACACCTTGCCTAACCCTAGCAGGATTACCAAAAGTACCCACTATAACAATAAAAAGATAACTAATCACCGCCAAAGGAACGATAGCGCAAAGTAGTATAGTTCCTGCTAATTTTTCTTTCATTTTTGCCTTTTTATAAATCTTATATTCATACCATTTGCCGATCTTATAGTAAGTCTTCCTACTATATCAGGTACAAAATTTTCTTCTAATTCTAACTTATAAGTCCTTAAAATATTAGCTAAAATCAAAACAGCCTCTTGCATAGCAAAACCCTGCCCTATACACACACGCTCTCCCATACCAAAAGGCATATAAGTGTCTTTTTTAATCTTGCTTTTATCTTCATGGCGACTTGGATCAAACTCATGTGGATTTTCCCAAAAACTATCATGTCTATGAATAAGCCATGGAGCTACTACTACACCTGAACCTTTTTTAATAAGCTTATCTCTCATTTTGTTATCATTTCTTGCTTCTCTAGCAAAAAAGCCAACTGGTGGATAAAGTCTTAAACTTTCTTTAAACACATTTGTAAGATATTTCATTGCTCTAATATGTTCTATTTTAAACTCTTCATCACCCGCAACTTGCATGATTTCTTCATAGGCTTTTTGTTGCTCATTTGGAGAAATACTTAAAATATATAGCGTCCAAGTTAGCGAGCTTGCAGTGGTTTCATGGCCTGCTAAGAAAAGCATGGCAACTTGGTCTAAAATTTCATTAAAAGAAAATCTCTCATTAGTATCTGCATCTACCACCATAAGCAATGATGATAAAATATCTTCATATTTTCCTT
This sequence comes from Campylobacter sp. IFREMER_LSEM_CL1846, assembly GCF_025772105.1. Taxonomy (NCBI): domain Bacteria; kingdom Pseudomonadati; phylum Campylobacterota; class Epsilonproteobacteria; order Campylobacterales; family Campylobacteraceae; genus Campylobacter; species Campylobacter sp. IFREMER_LSEM_CL1846. The sequence goes on from NZ_JAKMRM010000004.1 coordinate 113,858, forward strand.
GATCATTTAGAGCATTATCATATCTTGGCTTTATAATATCTGATAAAACCTTGCGTATAACTCCACCTGCTTTAAGTCTTTTTTTCTCACCTAAAAGATTTGAAAGCCAAGTTGGGAAACGAAACATTCTTCGCATAGCTGTTTTAACTGTTTCTTCTTGCACAGTTACAAAAGCATCCAAAACAAGTTTACCTTTTTGCTCATCAAGTTTTGATGACATAATAGTTCTAAAAATCACATCTGCAGTCACAAAAGTCATAGCTTCATCTACTTCTATAATCACTTTATCTTCATACTTTGCAAATCTTGCCATCATATCAGAAGCTGCTTCACTCATCAAATTAAAAACCTTAGAAATCCTTGTCATTTCAAAAGAAGGTCTTAAAAGTTCTCTTTGCTTTTCCCATACTCTATCATTAGTTGTAAAAATACTTATACCTAAAAGTGGTTCTAAAAGTTCATGTAAAAGTTGGCTTTTTGGATATTCTCTAACCTCATCTACCATAATGCGTCTAACTTCTTTTGGATCATTTACTACATATAAATCAAATCCAGGCATTTTTACTCTACCCATCATCATCTTATAGCTTCGCTCATAAAGTCCATCAAGCCATGATCTTCTTTTTAGTAAAAAAGTAGTTAATGTAGAAGCTTTATTTTTATAAGGCTTTGGATGAAAAGGACACTGACCCATGTTTTTCTCCTATTTGATTTTTTCTTCTAGTTTATTTTTACCTATGATAAATTCAAAAAAGTTATATACTCCTTGAATTTGTGTGGCAAATAAATATAAAAAATGTGCTTTATATTTATCTTTTTTAATTTTTTTATAATCTATGCTTTTATATAAGGTATGAAATTTAGCCGAAAGGTATTTTGGGCTAAATTGTGCTTTTACTCCGCTTGTGCGTATAAAATCAACTTGTGCAAAGCAAGCCCCATCGATAATAGAGGTAAAATCATACCATATTAAATTTTTACTTCCTAAATACTCTAAGTCTTTTCTAAACTCAAAAGATTTTTTTTGATAGCTTACCAAAGGTATGCACTCACCTAAAGTTAAAACCTTTAAATTTTCAAAAGAAATATTTTCTTTTTCACATTTTCTAAGCACTTTTGCTAAAACATTTATGCAAAGTACCGTTCCTACGCTATGTGCGCTTAAGATAATCTCATAATTTTTATCTTTTACATTTTCTTTTAGTTTTTCAAAAATAACCCTAGCAAAATCATCCATTCTTAATTCAAGTTCGCCTTGAGAATTTTTCTCCCAGTTTGCGCAAAAAGAACAAATTCTAGCTATCCAAAAAACAGCTAATTTCTTGCCTAATTTATAAAGCATTTTTGGTAAAAACACTAACGATAAAACAAAAGCTAAAATTCCTAGAATAATATGAAAATTTTGCAAATAAAATAAACTTCCAAAAGCACAAAATAAAGTAAAAATCAAACTCAAAAGTACATAAAAAAATGGATAATAACCTGTGATGAGTTGGTGTGGAGATTCTTTACCAAATTTTAAAAAAAGCCCTGTGATGGTATAAATTCTAAAAAAACTATAACAATCACTCAAAGCATCTTTTATACCTTCTGACCAGTTTTTTTTGACTATATCATTCCAGCTTAAAAAGGTATAAGTAGTGCTTGTATGTGGGGTTTGAATTTGCCAAAAAGCATATGCATTAACTTGAGCTTTTGATAAAGTATAATCGTATTTTAAAAGTATATTTTGCTCAGCTAAATTTTTTTTAAACATAGCATAATAATGCCTATATCCTCTAGGATCATAACCGGCTATATAAAAAACATCTCTTTTTTGACACAATTTATCCATTAAAATCCCAAATAAACTCAAAATGAATTTAAAAATATAGCTAAAGTTGTTATCTTTGTCAAATGCTTATTTAAAGGCAAAATGAGGTGTTTTTACTCTGAAATTATTCATTAAAAAATATTTTATAAAATAAATAAAAATTTATAAACAAGAAAGAACTTATGGATGTAATCTTACTAGGTGGTAGTAATAGTGTAGTTAAAAATGGTCTTAGGATAGGTCTTGAAAATGAAAATGTTTCACTGCATAATTACGCTTTAGGGCTTAGCACTTCTTTACAAAATCTTTATGAGTTAATACGCCATAAAAAAACTATAATCAACAGTGATTTTCTCATCAGCGAATCAAATATCAATGATTATTTAAGTCCTGTGAGTTTAAAAATCATACTTAGAAATATTGACTATTTTTACGAAGAACTTTACAAAGCAAACAAAATTACCGTAGTGCTTATACTCCCCATACCAGCTTGTAATGATAAATCAAAAGCTATCAATGAAGCTCATAGGAAAAATTGTGCTTATTATGGTTTTAATCTAATCGATGTAGACTTTTACTATCAAAAAAATAATCTTTATGATTTTGATCAAAACTATAAATTCCACCCTATGCCACTAGCCATGCAAGAGCTTGGTAAAAACATCATTAAAAATTTACATAGCTTTAAAAAATCTAAAGAAAAGATCATTTGCTCAAAAAGAAAATTTCACATCTTTACGCCCTCAAATTCAACTAAAATAGAGCATAAAAACTCATTTTTTTGTGAAAAAACTACAAAGATTAAAGCTAATGAAAAAATCATTTTTCCAAAAGAGTTAAAAAACTATCAAATCTTAGGCATGCACACTTGGAATCACACTAACTCATCAACCCATGCTATATCATCTATAAGTGTTGAAAACTCATCTTTTAAATTAATAAAAAATTTTGGACTTATCAATACTTTTCAAGATATACAAAATGAAAAAGCAATTTGCGATGAACAAACCTTTTTGTATGTCAATACACAAATTATCAAGCAAAGTGAGGAAAGTTCAGGCTTAAGCATAGCAAATGAAAAAACACCAAGACTTGATTATGTGGATTTAATAGGAATTTTACTTTTAGAAAATGATAATGATAAAAAAATTGAATGTAAGAATTATCTTACAAATACCCATGATTCTTTGATACCACCTATAGCATTTTATAAAGAATTAGCACTAGAATACTATGAACTAAAAAAACTTGATATGCAAACTTTTTTACAAAGTCAAAATCACAATCTTTTGCGTTTTTTAAATCATAAAGGCTTAAAAAATGAATATGAGATGTTTATCCACCAAAACAATAAACTTTATGGAGCTAGCTTAAGGATAAAAGAAAGGCTAAGCTATAAGCTTGGGGAAGCTATCATGAAAAATAGCAAAAGTTATTTAGATTGCTTTAAAATACCCTTTGAACTAAGAAAAGTCAAAAAAGAGCATTTTAAAAATCAAAAAGATCAAAAAAACCTACCACCACTAAAAGCTTATGCTGACTATAAACACGCTCAAATAGCCAAAACACACTTGCCTTATCTTTTAGGTAATGCACTTTTACAAGCTTCAAGAACTCCTTTTAAAATAGGCTATTTAAGTTTACCTTTTAAACTAAAAAAGATTGCAAAAAACTACAAAAAGAAAATTTAATCTAAACTAGTATTTTTGAAAAAATTTCCATTGACTTGGGTTTTATATATCACATAATTTCTAAATTTAGCATGCAAAACCACATCAGGTTTATATGCTCTACATTCTTTCCAAAAAGTATGCAAGCTTTTTTGATAAGTCAAACCTTCAATATCATAAAAAGCTTTACCCATAACCTTTAAAGGACTATTGTGATATAAAGCAGAAAGTCCTACTGTACTATTTATGACTATAGTACCTCTTGTATTGATTAAAAGTGTAGGTAAATGCAAATCGTGCACATATAAAATTCTACCCTCGACATTGTATTTTAAGCTCAAATCTTCTATAAGTTTAGTATAGTCCCTATAGCCACGATCCATAGGATGATGCTTAAAAACTAGATAAGACTTTGCTTTGGCATGATTAGCAAAAGAGATGATCACCTCTTCTATAAATTTTTCTGTAGTTTTTTTATAATGATGAGATAGTTGAGTGTCATTATGCACTTGCAAAATAGCTAAAAAATATTTTTGTTTTAGAGAAAGAATTTTTTCATTTAAACTTTTTTCTGTGATTTTGTATTTGTTTTTTCTATATACCGAGCAAAGCCAAGGTAAAAAGTCAAATAATTTTAAACTTCTATGGTGTAAAGAATTATTAAAATACCAAGAAAATAAAAAAGCAAAAAGCCAATATAAAAACGAAGCAAAGGCCATATTTCTAAAAGTACTTGAGAAAGTTTTAAATTTAAAATCTTTATCAAATTTTTTCTGACTTAGATAAAATTCTTTTTCTCTTGGTAAAGTGGAGTTTGCATTCACTCCATCTTTTTCAAAAGTAATAAAATTTGGTCTTATATAACCTTCTTCAAAAATCCATACTTCAATACCCATTTGTTTAGCAACACTAATGGCGATTTCATGCACTTTTCTACAATCATTATACATCAAGATAGCTTGAATTTGTTTTTCTTCAAAAAGCTTTTTATAAAAGTCTTCAAGCTCGGCTAAACTTTTAGTGTAATTAATGCTTTTAAAAGGATAAAAGAAAAAATCTCCGCCATTAAAATTTACTTTATAAATCTTAGCTTTTGGAATTCTTGTAGCAATTTTACGAAAAAATCCACCCACAGGACCTTGGAGCAATAAAACATTTCTACTAGAAAATTTTTTTAACTTTTTACTTAAATTCATCTAATCAAAATAAATTCTATCAATCTTCTTATTTTTCTTAATATATAAATTCTTATATCTATAAACCAACGCAAATAAAATTTAGAAAAATAATCTTTTTGCATTTTTAACATTATATCTAATGCAAGCTCAACTTCACATAAATTTTTACTTTTTGGATGGATATATCTTGGATAAAGGATCAAAACACCTGCAACTAACTCTTCTAAACTAAGCACTCTTGTGCGTCTTGGAATTTTATGAAAATCGCTTGTCAAACCCCAGCCTGCATAAAAAGGCTTACCATATACCACTACTTTTTTACCACGCAAAAGAGCATCAAAACCACTTGTAGAGGTTATAGTATGCACCTCATCACAAGCATTTATAGCACTATCTATACTGACATTTTCTATAATCTCATCACAGTATTTTAAAATAATGCTTTTATCTTTTAAACCTTTGCGGTTACCGCTTAAAACATCAGGGTGAGGTTTAAAAATTATAAAGGCATTTTCATTGGCCTTTCTTACACTTTGTAAAAGTTTTAAGGTATCATAACCTGCACCACCTAAGATCATAGAAGCATCATCTTCTACTTGAGCAGGGATTAAGATGATTTTTTTATTGGTGTTAAAATTTAGCTTTTCATGTTTTAAGCCATTATACTTTGAAAATTTATTTTGCGTAATGGTAATGATGAGCTTTTTAGCTCTTTGTTTTAAACTCTCATCAAAAATGTGATTTTGCAAAATATCTTCTAAATCACTTGACTTACTTGGATCAACATATAGGCCTTTGCTATCTATTATCAAAGAAAAAGGACGTGTGAGATCTGAACCTAAAAAAACTGAGCGTAAAAAGCCATCTTCTACTAAGAAAATTTCATTATTAAAATCTTTATCTAATAAAAATTTATCATATTTTTTACCCCAAATGAAAATTTTATCTTCAAGATTTAAATTCGCTTTGTAAAGTTCATCTAATGAGTTTAAAAAAATGATTTTATTATTCTTAGCTTTAAAAAATGGCTTCATAAACCAACGCTTCCACAAAGTAAAACCCAAAAAATACAAAGTATTTGAATTAGCTTGTTCTATCTTTTTGTACTTTGCTAAAGTATGAATAGTGTCAAAAATATCACTTTTTTGATTTAAGTAAGGATTAAAATACTCACTATATAAAATATAAGTAGCATAAAAAACCTCTTCTAAAGTTCTTTTTTTAAGCCTTCTTTTACACGCTTGCTTATCTTGAGTTAAACCCCAACCTGCATAAAATGGCACGCCATAACACACACATTCACATCCCAACATCAAAGCTTCAAAGCCCATTCCAGAAGTTTTCGTATAAACTTTTTTAAAATAACTTAATAACTCCATAGGGTTATAATTTTCTTTTATAACTACACATTTACTTAGTAAATCTTGTGCGTTAAAATCACTTTGTTTTTTACCACTTAATACATCGGGATGAATTTTAATGTATATTTTAGCATTTGGATTTTCTATGATGGCTTCATTTATGATATCTTGAGTTAAAAAACTATCAGCTAAACCAAATTTAAGAGAAGTATCATTTGCTACTTGTGTGATGATTAGTACACGTTCCTCGCTACCACCGAAAAGCTCTTTTGGTACGCAAAGATTATTATTATACTTGCTAAGTTTTTCTTTTTTTATAAGCTCTATAACTTTTTTTGCTTGCTCTAGTTCTTCGGTGCTAAACTCATAAGTGTTTAAAATATTTTCAAGTTTAGATGGTGCAGTTGCATCATAGTAAATTCCCATATCATCTTTGACGATAGAAAAACTTGGACTATTTTCTACACCCAAATTCAATGAGCGCAAAAAACCATCTTCTAAAAGTAGAAATTTTGCATTATGTTTTTTAGCTAGTTCTATAGCTTTTAAACCGGATTTTTTTCTACCCCAACCTACAAAAACATCTTCTTTTGTGATGTTTTTATAGGCACTATATAAAGTTATTTTGCAAAAATTTTTTACATTTTCTTTTAATCTTTTAGATGTGGTATAGAATCTCATAATAACTGTTTTACAATCATATTAACTTTTTCATTTAAATTTCCT